>JAZQJL010000257.1:0-5231 GCA_045541595.1 Lachnospiraceae bacterium
ATTTGCCACAATCCGGAATTCCAGACCGATTCCGCGGATATTCATTTCCTTTAAATCCAAATCTTTATATTCTCTCCAGACACCATCATCGCCTTTGCGCCACTGGATGTTTTCTACATCAAAGTAAGACATGTCACGGCCATTTTCTTCCACGGTGAAGATAAAATAGCCGGTATCCTCAGAAAAATACGGATATTTCTCATATACTTTTTTCCACTTATCTGCTTCTGTGATATCTGTGGTAAGCAATGTGCCCGTAAACGCCACATCAAAGTTTTCTTCCCAGGTGATATCCACGGAAATAACATCTGTATTGTAATCACCGCACAAATAAATGCGGACGGTCTTGTTTTCATTTACCCAGGAAATATCAAAAATTGCTTTACCGTTACGCACTTCACAGACATCCCATTTGGCAATGTCCTTATGATACGTTTCCGTAAAATAGATAACCTCATCTACTTTTGTCCGGTCTACGGTTGCATCTGCCGGGTCATATAAATCTACCGTGATGGTTTCGTTTACATAATCCACATTCACCTTTGTTTTATCAATGGCGGATGCCGATGCCGTCAGCTTCATGGTTCCGGCAAATATGCCCATACATGCGCCGGCAAACAGCAGCGTAAAAATCATCACTTTCCAAAATTTGTTCTTCATACTTTACCTCCGTTCCGAGCCCTATTTTTTCTGATCCATGAAATAGGAGGCTCCCGTTTTCATGCCAATCATATTTTTATAGTATTTATCTGCAGTCTGCTTGCTTACTTTGAACTGGCGGATGCTCTGCTTTTTCTCCCGGAACTTTGTCTCCAGGGAATTCTTGTTTTTCTCCTCCAACGCCGTGATTCTGACACCGTAATCGGTAATTACGGTGATCAGCCTCTGCATTTCCAGAACCTGCTCCTTGTATTCTTCCTTATGGTCTTTTAATTCTTCCGCAACTCTATTGTAAATGGATTGAAAGCCATTGTCAAATTCTTCAATTTTGCGAAGATGTTCTCTCTTCTGCTTTATGATATCATCAAAACCGTCTTCATCGAACTCTTCTTCTTTTAAAATCTTCTCCTGTGCGGTTGTCAATTCCAGAAGTGCCTTTAAACTGAGTTCTTTTTTACTGAGTATATCCAGCATCATTCTGATATACGTAATTCCTTTTGTCTCTGCCATAATAACCGCCTCTCTCCTTCTCATGTATGCACAACAGGGCTGCCGCAGTTTTTGCTGCAGCAGCCCGCCTTTGATACAGTTTCACTAACGTACGTACATATGATTCTGCTTCATAACTTCTTTCCAAAGATCTCTCATTTCACGGACCTGATCCAATGCCTGGTTCAGTATTTCCGGATCCTTCTTAATGTTAGCCTGTACCAGCAGATTGCTGATGTACTCGTATACCACATCAAAGTCCTTAGCCGTAGGATATTTGAAATCCAGTGTGGCACGGAGCTCTGTAATGATGTTTTGTACCTTAATAATGTTATTATTTACTTTTTCATAGTCCTTTGTTTCAAATCCCAGAAGACCGATATTACAAAACTTAATTGCTCCTTCATATAACATTAAAGTGAGTTCCGCCGGAGATGCGGTGTTAACCTTTGTTCCCTGATAAAGTGTTGCTGCATTATTGTATGCCATGCTGATGTACCTCCTAAAAGTTCATTCTGATAATGTTATTGTACTGTCTGTCCTAATAAGGATGCCAGAGAATTCTGCTGGCTCTGCAGCTTACTCATTGCAGTTTCCATTGCAGTGAACTGTTTGTAATACTTATCTTCCAGTTCCTTAATTCGTTCTTCCATAATATCTAAATCGTCTTCATAATCATTTAAAAGACTGCTGTACTGCTTATCGTTATAGAACGTCAGCGCACTGCTGATTTCTGTCTTGGCACACTTTTCTGTCATGGTATCGTATAACTTGCCAAACACATGAGTCAGAGTTTCCATTACCTGATCCGGATCTTCTTCCAAAGCAGCCTTTAAACGATCGGTATAAGTAGCATAGGTGGCATCGTCTTCGTCACCGTAAATATGAAGCTTACCGTTTTCTGTATAGTTACCGGTTACGATACCGTAGCTGGAAAGAGAAAATGACTTTCCGGTTTCTTCATCCTTGTAGGTGGAAGAAAGTGCGCTTCTCATGCTGGAAAGCAATGTGCCGAGGGTATTATCTCTTCTTAACAGAGAGCCCTTAATCTTGTCTTCCCAGTTCTTAATGTCGTCCTCTGACATCGCTTCCTTCTGCTCATCAGTCAGTGGGTCATAGCCTCTTGCTGAATCCGCATTGTATAATTTGTTCATCTCTTCGATTAACTTATTATATTCCGTTAATGCTTCTTTTACCAGATTGTAAGTGGAATCACTGTCTTTTCCTACCGTAACCTGAACTGATTCGTATTCATCGGTTTCTTTGTTGTAGGTTGTGTTGGAAAGATTGAAGGTAATTCCGTTGACCGTAAAGTTGTTGGAGGTTTCCTCCATCTCGGCTCCGTTCAGTTCAAAGATAGCATTTGCTGCGGCGATTTCGGTTTTACCTGCACCCAGTCCCATAGCTTCCAGACCTGCTGCCACCGTATCGTCTCCGAGGTCTGCAGATTCTATATTGCCCATATGGCGCAATATATTCTTTTCTACATTTGCCAATGTGGTTCTGGCTTCTTCAATCGCGGTGATTTCATCAGCGGTATATTTATCTGCACTGATGTCAAGACTTGCATCCTGAATCAATTTCTGAATTTCTGCCTTCTTTGTTGCTGCTTCTTCCTTGGACAGGCTCTCATCCGTCACCATTTCGTCTGCCATCTTTTCTGCACGGCTGTCCATTGCCAACGTCTTCATGTCATATACTGCCTTTTCCAAAGCAGAAGCCTTTGCCAAATTAAAGTCGTCCTTTTGAACCGCTGCCACTGCGGCATCAATGTCATCCGCATTTTCTCTTGCCGCTGCGGTAAGAGTGCTTAATGCGGAATCATACAGTGCTTTTTCCGCAGTATCCAAATAATCAAGTGCCACACGGGAAGTCACATTTTCAAGTCCGGATACAGATTTTCCGCCGGTGGTAATGGTAAATGCATTTTCCGAACCGCTTTCCTGGGAGCTGATGAAAAATCTCTGCTGGCTTGTATCGAAGTTTGCATTTAAGCCGGCATCTTTACATGCATCCAGGAAATCACCGATGGTACTGTCGGCTTCTACCGTGAACTTCACTTCTTTCTTTCCGCCGATGGTAAGGGTTGTTCCCTCTGCCATCTCACCCATATCTGTCAGCTTGGTGTTTTTATTGTAATTTGCCTTTTTGCCGTCCACCATTAACTGGCTGCCCGTTACATACTGGGAACTTGCCAGCTGCTTAATCTTCAGGGAATGAGTACCGACTGCAGCCGTAGAATTTGCTGTTGCAGTAACGATACCTTCGTCGGAACTCTTTGCGGTTCTTGTCATATAAGAACTTTGCAGACGCAGCTTGGAAGCGAACTTTGTATAGAAAGAATAAATCTTTGTATTCAAGCCGGACCATGCATCTGTTGTCCACTTATTTAATGTGATTTTGTTTTCAATTTTTGTTGCTTTTGTCTGCTGACCCGATACCATCGCCTTAACGATGCTGTCGGTATCCAGACCGGAAATCATACCGGATAATCCAATTCCCATTTTGTCCTCACCTTCCGCCAAAACCTTAAGTTTTGACTATCATCCATGATTTTAAGTTACATCCCTGTGTCTGTTACACCTGATTTATCTTCTTTCATCTACCAGAAGTCCGGCAAGCTCCCAGATTCTTGATAACATATCCAAAGTTTCTTCTGCCGGAATTTCTTTGATTGTTTCCTCTGTGGCCTGGTCAATGACCTTAATGGAAATGCGGTTTGTCTCTTCGTGATAAGAGAACTCGCATCTGGTTTTGCTTGGGACGATTTTCTGATTTACCTTATCTATTGCGTCCTTAATTTTGCTGGAACCGGTTTCTTCCTCTTTCTGGTTCTCAGCGGCGGCACCTTTTGCTTCTGCGGAAACCGCTGCATTCATTACTGCTGCAGGAGTGGAAGGAGCTGTCTTCTTTACAACTTCTTCTGCTGCCTTAACCTGAGGTTGCGGCGCCTTGTTTACATTCTTTACTACATCAACATAATTTCTGCCATTACCGGTTGCACCTATCGATTCTAATGCCATATTTTCCACCTTGCCTTTCCATGACACTAAGCTTATGCAGTCTCTGGATTATTTCCTGTTACTGCAAACATCAAAGTTCCTTCTTTGATTAAACAACATTTTCTTGATTATTATATCGGATTAATTCCTGTATTCCTTAACACTTTTTTGAAAAAAAAGAGAGAGATGTTTCCATCTCTCCCATACGTTTAAAATACTTTCTTTAAATCCTCCAGGGAAGCACCACCGGCTACTGCCTCCTTGTTTGCTTCCTGAATCTGAACATAAATTTCTTTACGGTAAATCGGAACCGATTTTGGTGCATTGATGCCGATTTTTACCTGGTCGCCCTTTACTTCCAGAATGGTAATTTCTACGTCATGACCCACCACAATGGATTCATTTGCTTTTCTGGATAATGCCAACATCGGCCTACACCTCCTTCTTTTCCTTCATTTTCTGAATTACATCATAAATGTTGTACTTTACTACATATTCCGGATTCTCCGCAATCACCTGACAACCCTTCTTTGTGTCCGCATTAATAATAATCGGAGCCTTTAAGTTGGTTGTCATTTTAGTAATGTCGGAAGGTACGGTCAACGTAAGGAAAATTGCCGTATTGTCCTCGGTCAGTTCACCCAGCTTGGTTAACACCTCATCCTCAACGATTGGATTATAATCCGTCATAACATAGAACGGGCTGAGCGCCGGAAATGCCACCATAGGCTCGTCGAGGCTCTGCAGCCAGGTTACGGTTCCGCTGGTCTCCGATTCATTGTTGTAAATCAGGGTAAACTTCTTTAAATACTCAAATCCAATCAGACCATTGTCGAAGGTAATAATCTTCTGGTCATCTACATCAATTTCACCAAAATATCTTGTTTTAATTAACATTGCAATCCTCCTTTGTCTCCTAAACCATTTTTATAAGAAATCCAATAAGGATGTCTGTACGAGTTTTGATGCCGCAGAAAGGGAAGAATTATACACGGTTTCTGCCGCTGAATACTTAATAATGGTATCCACCAGGTCTGCGTCCTCATTCTGGGAGAGCAGATCCTCAAAATCCACCTGCTG
>JAZQJL010000258.1:0-13840 GCA_045541595.1 Lachnospiraceae bacterium
GGAATCTGCTTCATTGCATACGTGGACGGAAGATCAATGTAGTATTCCGCAAACATTAACTCCGTAATACGCTTATCCAGAGTTACCGGACGTTTTTTTGCTTCCATGCTGTTTAAAATATAATCATCCTCTGCCTCTTCATATCCACCCTTGGAATTCTTTTCTACGCGGCGCAGACGAATGGAATTGGTGGTAATTTCCGCCTCCACCGTATAGTAGTCTTCCTTTAGATAGGACTTCTTTGCTTCTAAGTCTGCATCGAGGATTTTTACTTCATAAACCGGATACAGCAGCGTGCCGTCTCCCATAACCATGCAGTCGGAAAGCAGGCCGTAGCCACAGATAATATTCTCGTTGATCTTGCCGAGAATCCGGACAAATTCCCCCTCAGCTGCGGTCAGTACCTTCTTTTCACCGGTTTCCAAATGCAGCAATTGGATGTCTGCATACCCCTCTTCCTGCCATGCCACATAACCCATGTCGTGGAAAAACACAACGGAATCTTCCACTGCATTGTCTGCAATCACGGAAAGTTCTTTCGTAATCAGGTTATAAGAATACATGGTATGATATGCCATAAAGAAAAATACGTCATATTCGTTCATGTAGCTGAAGCTTCCCAGCTCCTCTTTAATTTTCTGGTAGCTTTCGCCAACCGGAAGATACAGTTGTTCCTCAATACGTTCTTCCCCACGGTAATACCGGTACAGGAAAATGCCGGTTTTACCCTCGTATTCGCCCCGGCCCATATAACCATACGCCATAAAGCTGATGTCGCCGCTTTCATAAAGCTTCAGGATGCGGACGTCATACTGGTCGCAAGACATACCCTCTTTGGCCTCATTTTCACCACGGCAGGAAAACACCTTAAATAACGTATTTTCTGCCATATTATAATGCCACAGCTCCTTATTTCGTACAAAGGCCAGAATACTTGCATCGGAATTGGTCAGAAGCTCCATAGCCGTATCATTTGTAATTCCCAGCTTGAACTGGTTTTGGGACAGACTGGCCAGTGCCTCATCAAATACTGCTTCCATGGTGCGCTCATAATTTAACAGATGTTTGGAGGAATTTGTTACCGTAACACGAAATTTCTCCTCCACATAATACTGCTCCACACCCGTATCCGTGGTGAGTTCCACCATGTAGTCCAGGGTACCCACGGCAATGTTGGAATAAATTTCTGAAATGGTCAGTTGCGGCTCGGTTAAAAGTACCGGCTGCAAGTCACCCCAGCATACCATATAATAGCTGTCTTTAATATCCACGTGGGCATAGGTAGAGCCTTCTCCACGGTAGGTACTTTCCAAAAACGGAATTACGGCATTGATATTTTTTTCCCGCGCCCAACGGGAGAAGCTTGTAATAAATTCCGCCTTTTCCGCAAAGTAGCTCTCGTTGTAATACTTTATACGGAAATAGTAGTAAATACGACGGCTCTCGGAATCTACGAGCATGAGTTCCACTGCATATTCCTTGCCGGATTCCATTTTATTTGCTATTTTTAACCGCGCTTTTTTCTGAGTTTCTGTTCTGTCAAAGGCATTGATGGTGCCCTCCGCAATTTCCTGACGGGTAGTTACGTCCGCCACTTCGTAATGAAGCTTGCGCACATCGGTTTTATTTTCGTTAATCAGCAGTTCCACCGTTTGATCGTCCCCGACAGGAACCAGGTTTTCCCGGATGGAAAACATATCTATGGCTGCTGTGTAACCGTACAGCCGGTTCACCACAACCCCGTCACTTTGCAACTCTATCGTAGGAAGCTTTGCTTCTTCCGTTTTTGCTGTATTTACGGTTCCGAACATTGCCTCATCCATGTTGCTGCCAAAAAAGTAAATGGAGGCGATAAATATGGCAATCAGAACCAGAATTTTCACTGTATATTTCATGTAATACGATTGTCCTTTCAAAATATCCTTACCTTATATCGTATCGCATTTTCTCAAAAACTACAACTGTTTTTTCTACCAGGTATCCGGCAAAATCGGTGACGCCAGATACAGTACCGTACGATAATGATCTTCGTTCTGGCTCATGGCAATATGAAGATTAATTTTCTTGTCTTCCACGGTAATATAATTGTCCAGACAGGCAGTGTACGCATATACCGTATACAGTTCATGCTCCCGGTATTCATACACCACTTCCGCTCCTAACGCATCTAAAATGTCCTCTGTAATTTCGTTACGGCGTTCCAGCGGAAGATAGCCGGCATAATCCCCCACCAACTGGATGGTTGTGCTGATGTCTGCGCAGGACAGCTCCTCCATGGTCTCCTCCAGTAAGGTTTTATAGGCAAGAACCGTATCTAAGGATTGATTCAGGCAAATGCCGGCATAAAGATAGTGCTCTATACTGCCTTCTTCCTTGGATAAGCTGATCAGCTTTAAATCGGTATCTGCTGCCAGGGCGTCCTTGGAAAACGCCACTTCCTGCCGCTGCGTTGTCTCTGTTATTTCCGGCTCCATGGTAAGAGAAAGTCCGATGGCATCCGCCAGCTTCTCCAGCAGTCTAATCTTTTCTTTCTCTGTCGTCACCTCTCCCGGATATCTTGCCGTAACCTCTACGGTAGCACTGATTTCCTGCGGATTTGTTACGGAAAACGCTGCCACGAGGCTTGTATTTTTTTCAAATATTGCTCCCACCAAAAGTTTCAAAAACACGAACAGCCACGCTGCAGCAATCAACATCCACAGCAGCCGCCATTTGGTAAAATTAAATTTTTTAAGTACTGATTTTTGAAGATTCATATTCTGTCCTCCTATATGGAAATCATTGATATGGTTATTATTTCCACTCCTTCTTAAGTTATACGAAAGAATCTTGCTTTTTTCGTAATTCCATGCTATACTCCATACCGTTAAAAGCCCATAAAAACAAGGTCTATCTAACGGGTTAACCGAGTGTTCGAGACCTTCCACTCGTAAAACAAAACTAAAGGAGAACAATTTTATGAAGAAAACATCTAACATCATGTCACTGGTGTCCGCTGCCATGATAGCGGCACTCTACGTCGTTCTAAGCTTTGCCGTCAATGCCTTTGGCCTGGCTTCCGGCGCCATTCAGGTACGTGTTTCCGAAGCACTCACCATCCTTCCCTTTTTTACTGCATCCGCCATACCGGGCCTTACCATCGGTTGCCTGCTGTTCAATTTAGTATCCGGCGCAGCCATTGTGGATGTCATTTTCGGAACCATGGCAACACTGGCCGGTGCCATCGGCTCCTATCTTTTGGGACGCCTTGCAAAAAATATAAAATGGGTAAAATTCCTTGTACCGTTACCACCGATTCTTGCAAATGCTTTTATCATCCCATGGATTTTAAAAACCGCATACGGTCTGGCCGATGCCTATTGGTATCTGGTTGCAACCGTGGGAATCGGCGAAATCATTTCCTGCGGAGTATTGGGAATTGTACTGATGATGGCGTTAATGCCGATACGGAATGTGCTGTTTAAAAACTTATAAACTATCAAAAGAGAAGGAATCTGTCATGCGCAAATTATTTTACGAAGATATTACCATTACCGACTTTACTGCAACCGTTGTTTCCTGTGAGCCGGAAGAAGACGGCAAACAGTATCGCGTTCTTTTAGATGCCACTGCCTTTTTCCCGGAAGAGGGCGGGCAATCTGCAGACAAAGGAACATTGGGCAGTCTCCCGGTTACTGATGTCCAAATCAAAGACGACCTGATTTATCATTATATCGCAGAGCCCCTTACCACCGGTAGTACCGTTACCGGCCATGTGGACCGTAAGCAGCGCTTTGACTTTATGCAACAGCATTCCGGGGAACATATCATCTCCGGTCTGGTGCACAACCGCTTTGGTTACAATAACGTGGGATTCCACTTAAGTAACAACGAAGTCACTCTGGATTTTAACGGTGAACTGACGCAGGAGCAGCTGAAAGAAATCGAGTTGCAGGCCAATGAAGTCATTTATCAAAACCTTCCGGTGGAAATCACCTATCCGACGAAAGAAGAGCTGGCCACCCTTTCCTACCGCAGTAAAATTGAAATCGAAGGCCAGGTCCGCATCGTCACGATTCCCGGTGTAGATGTGTGTGCCTGTTGCGCACCCCATGTAAGCCACACCGGTGAAATCGGTATCATTAAAATTATCAACTGTCAGAGCCATCGGGGCGGCGTTCGGTTAAACATCCTTTGCGGCAAACGGGCCCTCGCGGATTACAACAAAAAGCAGGACAGCGTTTCTGCCATTTCCGTGGCCTTATCTGCCAAGCAGGATTCCGTTGCTGACGCAGTGCTCAAATTAAAAGAAGACATTCTCCGCCAGCAGGAGCGCATCAATACGCTGCAGGCAAACTATTTGGAATTAAGCCTTTCCACTCTGCCCGCACCGTCGGAAAGGGAGCATGCCGTGCTGTTTGTCGATAAAATGGACACCATCGCCATCCGCAATACCGTAAATCAGCTAGTGGAACGTTATTCCGGCTTCTGCGGCGTTTTCTCCGGCAGCGAAGAAGACGGATATCAGTTTATTGTGGGAAGTAAAAAGAAAGACTGTAAAGAATTAGCTCAACTCCTAAGAACAGAATTTGGCGCAAAATGCGGCGGCAACACTACAATGATTCAGGGAAGTGTAACCGCCAAAAAGGAGAAAATTAACGCATGTCTGTCTTAAATAACCTGGTATTCAGCCTGAATGCCACCATGCCGATTTTTTTCGTTATGGTCATCGGCTGGTGCTTAAAGAAATTTAGATTTTTAGAGGAAACCACCACTGCAAAGCTCAATCAGCTGGTATTCCGGATTTTCCTTCCTGCCCTTCTCTTTGTGGACCTGGCAACGGAAGATTTCATCGCCATCTGGGATACCAAAATGGTGCTGTTCTGCTTTGTTGCAACTCTCTTAAGTATCGGAATTGCAACGGCCTTCTCTTTGTTTAGTAAAAACAAATCCGAACGCGGTGAAATCATACAGGCGGCCTACCGCAGCGGAGCCGCTACTCTCGGCATTGTGTTCATGACCAACATTTATGACGATGCCGCCATGATGGCACTGATTATTATTGGTTCGGTGCCTTTATACAACATCGCAGCCGTCATTGTGTTATATCTGACTTCTCCGCAAAGCGGACACCAAAGCAGCACCGGTTTATGGAAAAAGACCATCAAAAATGTCCTTACTAACCCGATTATTCTTGGCATCCTGGTTGGTATGCTCTGGTCCCTTTGCAAGCTTCCGCAGCCACCGATTTTTATGAAAACCGTTTCCTCTCTCGGAAACATCGCTTCACCCCTGGCTCTGATTGCCCTGGGAGCTTCCTTTGAACTTCCGGATGTGAAAGAAAAAGGAAAAGAAACCATCGGCGTCACTTTCCTCAAGCTGATATTGCTATGCCTGATTTTTCTGCCAATTGCCATCCGCCTTGGCTTCCGTAACGAAAAGCTGGTGGCCATTCTTGTTATGCTCGGCAGTGCCACCACCAGCAGCAGCTTTATTATGGCAAAAAACATGGGACATAGCGGAAAAATCTCTTCCTGCGCCGTAATGATTACAACACTTCTCAGTTCCTTTACCATGACTCTGTGGCTGTTTTTGCTGCGGACTTGGGAACTGATTTAAACCAGCATAAACATCCGTTTGGATTTATCCGCAGATTCTATTTACAAAAAAAATGGTTCCATAATCGGAACCATTTTTTTTATTATCTACGTTCTTTATAAATCGGGCATTTTTCATATTCATCCCCGTATTCCGCTTTGCATGTATACTTTACTTGCGAATCATCGACGTCAAACTGCTTTCCGCACAGTTTACAAATATACTTATCATTGGAATTGCCAAAGAATGAATTACTCTCATAATCAAGATAATAGCAACGTGACATAATATAACCTCCTATATATTAAAATCCGTATTGCATTACAAATAAAACTCTCAACACTTTTTTTGCAACTATAAAGTTTCAATCAACCCGACGTCAAACGATCTACTGCCATTTTATAATTCGCAATTGTTTACTGTTCTTGGGAACGGAATAACATCTCTGATGTTGCCCATACCGGTAAGGTACATAACGCAACGGTCAAAACCGAGACCGAAGCCCGCATGTCTTGCAGAACCGTACTTTCTAAGATCAAGGTAGAAGCCATAGTCCTCTGCCTTTAAGCCAAGCCCTTCCATTCTCTTGGTAAGCTTTTCGTAATCGTCTTCTCTCTGGCTACCGCCGATGATTTCACCGATGCCAGGAACTAAGCAGTCCATAGCAGCAACCGTCTTGCCATCCTCGTTCAGCTTCATGTAAAAGGCCTTGATATCCTTTGGATAGTCGGTTACGAATACCGGCTTCTTGAACACCTGCTCGGTTAAATATCTTTCGTGCTCGGTCTGAAGATCGCAGCCCCAGGATACCTTGTAATCGAACTGATCGTTGTTCTTTTCTAAGATTTCGATAGCTTCTGTATAAGTCACGTGACCAAACTCAGAGTTCAACACGTTATTTAATCTGTCAAGTAAGCCCTTGTCCACAAAAGAGTTGAAGAAGTTCATTTCTTCCGGAGCATTCTCAAGCACGTAACGGATGATGTACTTAATCATGCTTTCTGCAAGCACCATATCATCCTTTAAATCTGCAAATGCAATTTCCGGCTCAATCATCCAGAACTCAGCCGCATGGCGGGTGGTGTTGGAGTTTTCTGCACGGAAGGTTGGTCCGAAGGTATAAATGTTGCGGAACGCCATGGCATAAGTTTCACCGTTTAACTGGCCGCTAACGGTAAGGTTGGTTGGCTTGTTGAAGAAATCCTGGGAGAAATCTACCTTGCCATCTTCTGTCATTGGCACGTTGCTTAAATCCATAGTGGTTACCTGGAACATTTCACCGGCACCTTCACAGTCACTGCCTGTGATGAGTGGAGTGTGAACATAAACGAAATCTCTTTCCTGGAAGAACTTATGAATAGCATAAGCCGTCAGGGAACGCACGCGGAACACTGCCTGGAAGGTATTGGTTCTTGGGCGGAGATGAGTCATGGTACGTAAAAATTCCATGCTGTGTCTCTTCTTCTGTAATGGGTAATCCGGTGTGGATGCGCCCTCAATGAAGACCTCCTCTGCCTGAATTTCAAAAGGCTGCTTTGCCTCCGGTGTAGCTACTAACTTACCGGAAACAATAATAGCGGAACCTACGTTTAACTTGCTGATTTCATTGAAATTATTTAAATTATCGCTGTAAACAATCTGTAATGTTTCAAAAAATGTACCGTCGTTCAATACAATAAATCCAAAGGTCTTGGAATCTCTGATGCTGCGTACCCAGCCGCCAACGGTGATGTTCTTGTCTAAATAGTTTTCTTTGTTGCGGTATAATTCGCGAATTGTAATTAAATCCATTGGAACTCCCGTCCTTTCCTAAATTTTCTCTATCTAATGAGTATATATGTATTTTGTGTAAAAGTCAAACAAAAATCCGGGAAACCTCTAAAAAATAGGGCTTCCCGGAAAAAATCTTACTCAAAATACAATTTTTCAAAATCTGCCACCGGTACCGGTTTAGAGAAATAATATCCCTGACCGATATCACATCCGGCCTTTGCAAGAAAATCTGCCTGTTCTCCGATTTCTACACCTTCGCAGACAACATCCATATGATTATCCTTAATCAGGCGGATTACGTTGTTTAACATACCCTTTGTAGATTCCGAATCACTGTGCTTCAAGAATTCCTTGTCGATTTTAACAATGTCCGCCGGAAGTTCCGTTAACATGCTGAGGGAAGAATAGCCGGTTCCGAAATCATCAATGGAAACCCAAAAACCTCTCCGCTTGATTTCTTTCATCAATTCGATCAATGCAGCCTGGTCTTCAATGAAGGCACTCTCCGTGACTTCAATTTCTACTAAACTGCTGTCCAGGCCGTAAACTTCCAAAAGGCCTACCAGTTTCTCCACCAGCTGTTCATCTTTAATATGATGTCTGGACAGATTTACAGATACCGGAACCACCGGATAGCCCGCATTGATCCATTTTTTCTGTTGGCGTAAAACCAGTTCGTACATATAGAAATCCAGTTGTACAATCTTTCCGCTCTTTTCTAACGGCGGTATGAATTCGCTCGGCATTACAATTTCTCCGGTGGCTTTTTCCCAACGGGCCAGGCCTTCCGCTCCCACCAGTTTTCCCGTTTCCAAAGAAAATTTTGGTTGCAGATACAAACGGAATTCGCTATTGTCAATGGCTTCCTCCAACATGTGGAGAATTGCAATTTCACGCATACGGCTGGCACGCATTTCCGGCTCGAACATCAACACACCGGTATCGCCTTTTTCCTTCAGCATCTTTCTCGCTGTATTGGCATTATCCAGGGCCTGTACAATACCCGCTTCCGGATTTGTAATAATATAGGCACCACTGCACAGTTCCAGCTTACTGTCCATATACCTCTCGTTCTGATTGGTCACAAAGGTTTTATTATAATTGTTGATGTTCTCTATCAGGCTCTCGGCATCTTTTACCGTTACCATGATTAAGAAATTATCCGCATAGTCACGGCAAGCCGCCACCGCCCGTGGGTTATGCTTTGCCACAAGACTGGCAAAATCCTTTAACACCTCGTCACCGCTTCGGAATCCATATACCTCATTAAAATATTTAAAGTTGGCAAAGTCTGTAGACACAATGGCGTATTGCACATTGGAAGTGCTCTGATTCAGCAAAGTCTGAGCCACCTCTTTAAACTTATCGTATTTTAAAAGGCCGGTAACCTCATCCATACTCTTCATCAGCTCTATTTTACGCGCAATCTTTTCGTATGCCAATTCTCTTGCCAGATAATTGCTGACAATCCGTGAAATCAGGGAAAGGGACTGTTTTTCTGTTTCTGTCCACTCTCTGACTTTATTATCTGCATAAGCAATATAGCCAAACACCTTACCTTCACTTACGAACGGGCATTGATATAATGCCCGGACTTCGGACGAAGTGTACAACCGGTACAACCCGCTTTGCTTGGACAGCATTTCCACATCCGAAATCTCTAAAATCTGATTTTTCTTGAACGCATCCCGGATACGTCTGCGTTCCTCTAAAGAGAAATACGGTACGACACGGTCGCTCGGAAGCTCTATGTTGCTCCAAATATATGAAAGCTCCGGAATGTCTTTACTTCCGTACTCTCTGACCGTTACTGCCGTCAGGCGGAATCTCTTTCCGATTCTCATCAGCAGCATGTTCATGGCGCTCTTTAAGTCCTTGCTGCCCTCTAAAAGTTCCAGGGCAAATTCTGTTATTTCAGCAGAAATTCTGCGGTTTTCATCCTTTGGTTCTTCCGAAAGCACCTGCTCGGACCCTTCCGCAAATTTTTTCTTAATGACTTCGGTACAGATGGCATAGCCGTCTCTGCCGTTTTCTTTTATGTAATACAGCGCACTATCCGCACTCTTTAACATTTCATCTACTGTGGTGCCATCCACTCCGTAGCGGGATGCACCTACACTGCAGGTTACTTTATGGCCGTCTTCTGCTTCTGCAATATCTTTTGCATAAGCATCCCTAAGCTGCAAAATCTTTTCTTCCAGCTGCTCTTTCTCTGCATGCAAAAGGAACACCGTAAATTCGTCTCCGCCAAATCTTCCGATGGCTGCCTCATCACCAAACACGTTCCGCAACGCATCGGCCATGGAAACAATTACCGTATCTCCGTATAAATGTCCGTAATGGTCATTGATTTGTTTGAATTTGTCAATATCTACAATCAGCATGGCCGGCGTTTTACCTTCCATTTTGGACGCCAGTTCCAATAGTTTTTCTGATTGCTCCTGAAATGCCGCTCTGTTGAGCAAACCGGTCATGGAATCCTGCATGGCCTGTGCCTGCAATCGCAGCTCTTCTTTTTTCTTTGCATTAATATCCGAGATTTTACCAATTACAGATACCGTTTCTCCGGCTCTGTTGCACAGTACCCGCGTTGTCAGGGAAATCCAGCGGTATTCCCCGTCTACCAGAATTCTGGCCTCCATATAGCTGGCCTCATCACCTTTTTGCATACCGCGGCAGCATTCTACAAAGGCAGTTCTGTCCTCCGGATGAAGGTCCTCCAAAAGGATATACTTCTGCCCGTTTCCTTCTCCTGAAAAGCCCCGGCAATAAGCACTGTTGCCACTTATGGTTGTAACCTTTTTATCCCGCACATTGTACTCATAAATCCAGTCATTATAAAGAGACGAAATTATCTCCTTTTTCTCTTTTTCCAGCTCCAGCTCTTCCTGAAGAACCTCAACCTGCCCCGATGGATTTTCCAAGCGGTCCTTCTCCTTCTGGATATCTGTTTTTTGAATACTCAGCATTTTTCTGCTCTCCCCATTTGTGTAAAAGCCCTAATTCCCCATTGCTTTTGAAACGTTAAACTTTAAAGCGGTATCCCTTGCCCCAGATTGTTTCTATATACTGCGGTTTTGCTGCATCCTCTTCGATTTTTTCGCGGATTTTTTTAACATGCACCGTAACCGTGGCAATATCACCGAAAGATTCCATATCCCAAATTTCCCGGAACAGCTCATCCTTTGTAAACACCCGGTCCGGATGTGCAGCCAGGAAACTGAGCAAATCAAATTCCTTTGTTGTCAGAATCTTCTCTTCTTCATTAACATAAACCCTACGGGCAGTTTTGTCAATCTTCATGCCCCGAATTTCAATGATTTCATTGTCTTTATCATGGTTTCTTACCAATCTTTCATATCTTGCCAGATGAGCCTTTACTCTTGCCACAAGTTCACTCGGGCTGAACGGCTTGGTCATGTAGTCATCGGCCCCCAGACCCAGACCCCGGATTTTATCAATGTCTTCCTTTTTTGCGGATACCATTAAGATCGGAATGTCCTTTTCTTCCCGGATTTGACGGCAAATTTCAAAACCGTCCAGCCCCGGAAGCATAAGGTCTAAAATAACCAGCTGATAGTCGCCGGTGAGTGCTTCGGAAAGTCCCACGGTTCCTTCGTTTACCATGGTAACCTGAAATCCGGATAGTTCCAGATAGTCTTTTTCCAATTCGGCAATTGCAATTTCGTCTTCAATAATCAGAATATTCGCCATACTGTTCTTCTCCTTTTCTTTTTAAGGGTTATATCTTCTTTAAAGAGAAAATAATTGTTGTCCCGATACCTTCTTTACTTTCTGCCCAGATACTTCCGCCGTGTTCTTCGATAATTTTTTTGGCAATGGCAAGTCCGAGACCGCTGCCGCCCTGCTTGGAATTTCGGGAAGCATCCGCCCGGTAAAAGCGTTCAAACACATACGGAAGAGCATTCTTTGGAATACCCTGTCCGTTGTCTTCTACTTCCACCTGCACCCGTTCCGTATCTTCCGCCAGGCGGACCACAATGTTGCCCTGCTCTTTATTTCCTCTGTACTTTACCGCGTTACCGATAATATTATTCATAACACGGCGCAGCTGTTCTCTGTCTCCAAGCACCTGCGTGGTTTCCTTCACCTTGCTCTCAAACTCCAGGGTTACATTCACCAGCTCCAGTTCTGCCCGGTTATCCTCCATACAGTCAAGAAAGTAGTCATTTACGTTTATTTTTTCAAAGTCATATGGGATATTATTGGTATCAATTTTACTGTAAAAAGAAAGCTCATCCACCAGAGTTGTCATGTCGCTTGCCTTTGCAAAAATTGTTTTTATATATTTCTCCCGACGCTCCGGCGTATCTGCCACACCATCCAGTAATCCCTCGGCATATCCTTTAATGGCCGTCAACGGTGTCTTAATATCATGAGAGATATTACTGATCAATTCTTTTAAATCCTGCTCGTACTGAATACGGACCTCAATCTCTTTTTTCAGATGCACTCTCATCTCTTCAAAGTCGGCACACAGCTGCCCGATTTCGTCATCAGAAATATTGTCTTGCAGGGAAAAGTCCAAGTTTCCCTCCTGCAGCTGTTTGGTTGCTTTTTTTAATGCATTCAGCGGTTTTAAAATCCCCTGATACAACCACGCCACCAAAATACCCGCCGTGAAAACAATGGTCATGATACTTCCGAAAATTACAATGGTTGCCGCACTCTTTAAACGTAACGCCATGGAATTTACATCGGTAATAATATAAAAACTTCCCGGCTCTCCGTCGCTAAAGAAGAAATTCTGCTGCTTTACCAAAAACGGCACATTCCCCGACACATAAACGCCTCCGTCATAGGTCACCTCAATGCTTCCGGCATCCGGAATCTGACTATGGATGCTGTCATAATGGGACTGGTTTCCCACAAAAATTATACGGTCGCCTTTTTCAACTAAAAGATAAGAAAACCGTTCCAGTAAAACTGCGTTCTGGGCCGCCAGCCGTTGTTCGTCCTGTAACCGGTCGGGATAGCGCTCCGCCACGGTCCGAAGTTCGTTAAACGTAGGCCTTGTCATACGGTTTAAAATTTGTATTGGCTCCGTGACAATTTCCCAGTTATCGGTTTCTATCCGGTAAGCTTCTTCCATTGATTTTACCTGCTGGCTCAAAATAACGGATCCTATGGTTCCGATCATGCTGCAGGGAAGTAATATAATAATCAGGAAGGCTGCAAACAGCCTGTTTCTCAATTTCATAGGTAATCCCCTCCATTGTGAGTATACCACATTTTTTTCGTTCTGTTCAGCATGTTTTTATTACTATTTCATAAACTTTTCATAAACCCCTTTCCGGACCACAGTTTTTACTTGACAAAATTCAAAAAAAAGCGCATACTCAAGCTACAGAAAAGTTAGCATTATCTCTTATTCAGAGTGACGGAGAGTAAAGACTCAGTGAAGTCACGGCAACCCCCGCAAGGAAAGGTGCCAAGTTGAGCGAGTATGCTGCCTTCGGGCAGTTCGAACAATAAGAGGATTTGGTTTTCAGACGTTCCAGGTCCGCTTATTGCGGGCTTTTCTTATTTTTTAACATGTTAACACCGTGCCCCACGGCACACCTGAAAGAAAGGAATTAAGTTATGAGCAAAAGATTATTTACTTCTGAATCCGTAACCGAGGGACATCCGGATAAAATCTGTGATGCCATCTCTGACTCCATCCTGGATGCCCTGTTAGAGCAGGACCCAATGAGCCGCGTTGCCTGCGAAACCGCTTGTACCACCGGTCTGGTTCTTGTTATGGGCGAAATCACAACAAAGGCAAACGTAGATTTCCAGAAAATCGTACGTGATACCATTTGCGAAATCGGATATAACAACGGAGACTACGGTTTCGACGGAAACACCTGCGGTGTTATGATTGCGTTGGACAAGCAGTCCACAGACATCGCCATGGGTGTTGACAAAGCATTAGAAGCAAAAGAAAACAAAATGACAGACGCTGACATCGATACCATCGGTGCCGGCGACCAGGGTATGATGTTTGGTTATGCAACAGGTGAAACCGAAGAATATATGCCATATCCAATCTCCCTGGCCCACAAGCTGACCCGTCAGCTCACCAAGGTAAGAAAAGACGGCACTCTGCCATACCTCCGTCCGGACGGCAAGTCCCAGGTAACTGTAGAATATGACGAAGAAGGCAGACCGGTTCACATCAATGCTGTTGTATTATCCACACAGCATGCACCGGAAATTCCTCAGGAGCAGATTCATGCCGACATCCAGAAATATGTTTTTGAACCTGTGCTTCCGGAAGAACTTCTTTCCGACAGTACAAAGTTCTTCATCAATCCAACCGGCCGTTTTGTTATCGGCGGACCAAACGGTGATAGTGGTCTTACGGGCCGTAAAATCATCGTAGATACTTACGGCGGCTATGCAAGACACGGCGGCGGTGCGTTCAGCGGTAAGGACCCGACGAAGGTGGACCGTTCGGCAGCCTATGCGGCAAGATACATTGCCA
>JAZQJL010000259.1:0-1612 GCA_045541595.1 Lachnospiraceae bacterium
GTGGGTGAGTCCGGCTCCGGTAAATCTACCATATCCAAAGCGTTGACCGGACTATTGTCGTTAACCGGCGGAGAACTGCACCGGGCGGAGGGAGTGGACCGTCCGCGGATGGTGTTCCAGGACCCTTACGGAAGCCTGAACCCGGCAAAAAAGATTGGCTGGATTTTGGAGGAACCGTTAAAAATACAGGGCGGTTTTTCTAAAAAAGAGAGAAAAAGACTTGTCACGGAAGCCTTAAAAGAGGTAGAATTAGAAGAAGTGCATGCAAATCGTTATGTAAGGGAACTTTCCGGCGGTCAGCGGCAGCGTGTTGCCATTGCAACTGCCCTTATTCAGAAACCGGAAATTGTTATTCTGGATGAGCCGGTGTCAGCACTGGACGTTACGGTCCAGGGGCAGATTCTGGAACTGCTGTTCCGTTTAAAAGAGGAACACGGCATATCCTATTTATTCGTGTCCCACGACATGAATGTTATCCGCCGGGTGTGCGACCGGGTACTGGTACTGTATCGGGGAGAACTGGTGGAAGAAGGACGTACCGAAGACGTGTTTGAACGTCCGAAGCATCCATACACAAAAGAGCTTTTGCACAAAGAACAGACGAAGATTGCAGACAAGAAAGAGAGATAGTAATATGCAAAAAAATAAGAAGGAAAAGAAACCTTTTCCTAAAATGATTTTAAAGTACATCAGCAGACACAAATGGTCCTATCTTGGCGGTATTGTTACGTTGTTTGTGGTGGACTTTGCCAATCTATACATTCCGGAATACACCGGTGAAATTATTGACGGTCTTACCATTGGCGACATGAACTTAAAAGGAGCCCTGTATTATGTGTTCCTGATTCTTTTGGTGGGGCTGATTCTGATGATCGGCCGCTTCTTCTGGAGATTTTTTATCTTTGGCAGCTGCCGTAAAATTGAACTGGAAATCCGCGAGGATATGTTTTCCCATTTAACAGGGCTTTCCATGAATTACTACAACCAGAATAAAACCGGTGATTTGATGGCCCATTTTACCAACGACTTAAACTCTGTTCGTATGGCGGTAGGCCCGGCGGTTATTTCCACCTTCGATGCCGTGATTATGACAATTATGGTTCTGGTAAAAATGATTGAACATGTCAATTTAGAGCTGACCTTGATTGCCATTTTGCCTCTTCTTGTTATTTTATTTGGCGGTGTATACTACGGTAAAGCAGTGGAAAAGCGTTTCTCCGAAAAACAGCAGGCTTTTTCCGACTTAACAGATGAAGTACAGGAGAGTATTTCCGGCATCCGTGTAATCAAGGCATTTGTACAGGAACGCCAGGAGTTAAAGTCCTTTGCTAAAGCAAATCAGAACAACAAAGACAAAAATATGCGTGTGGTAAAGCTGAATGCGGTGGTGTGGCCGCTGTTAGAGGCTCTCATTGGTCTCTCCAGCGTTATTACTTTATTATATGGCGGTTACCTGGTATCCGAAGGTGCCATTACTGCAGGCCAGTTCGTGGCTTTCAACCAGTACATCGGTATGCTGGTTTGGCCGATGATTGCCACCGGTGACAGCATTAATACATTTTCCCAGGGTATTGCATCCATGAACCGTATCCAGAGCATTTTCGACGAACAG
>JAZQJL010000260.1:0-2237 GCA_045541595.1 Lachnospiraceae bacterium
GTTATCTCCGTATTATCTAATGTAGCACCTCGTGATACCCACGATATTTGTGCAAAGTATCTTGCCGGTGACGTAAAGGGCAGCTTAGAGCTTCAGATGAAGTATCTTCCTCTGGTTCGCGCCCTGTTCTGTGAAGTAAATCCAATTCCGGTAAAGAAGGCATTAAACCTGATGGGTATGGAAGTTGGCCCGATGAGAATGCCTCTTACAGAAATGGAAGAAGAGCATGCGAAGGTGCTTTTGGCAGAGCTTAAGAATGTCGGACTTGTAAAATAAGATAATTAGTAACTATTCAGCTATATTTGCAATACACCCGGTGTGCAAACTTGTTTGTAAAACCGGGTGTACTGCATAATATAGCAGGGTGGTGTTGAATAGTTACGATAAGGAGGATCGATTATATGACCAGAATCATTATGTGTGGCTGTAACGGCAAAATGGGCCGCGTAATCAGCCAGTTGGTAAACGAAGATGAAAATGCGGAAATTGTGGCAGGTGTGGACATTTCCGGAGAGCAGCTGGATACGTATCCGGTATTTAAAAAGATTACGGAATGTAATGTAGAAGCAGATGCGGTAATTGATTTTTCCGCACCGGTTGCGTTAGATGATATTTTGTCCGTAGGCGTGGCAAAGAATTTACCGTTAGTGCTTTGTACCACCGGTTACAACGAAGAGCAGCTCGCTAAGATTAACGAGGCATCCAAGAAGGTGGCAATCCTCCGTTCCGCTAACATGTCCCTTGGCATCAATCTGCTCCTTGGACTTGTGCAGGCAGCCGCAAAAGTACTTTCCGATGCTAATTTTGACATTGAGCTTGTGGAAAAGCATCACAATCAGAAAGTGGATGCTCCGTCCGGTACAGCTCTTGCGCTGGCAGATGCTATCAATGAAGCATTAAATAATGAATACAACTATAAGTATGACCGTTCCGCAGAGCGGGTAAAGCGTGACAAAAAGGAAATCGGTATCAGTGCTGTCCGCGGCGGCACCATCGTAGGCGAGCACGAGGTGATTTTTGCCGGCACAGACGAAGTCATTGAATTTAAGCACACTGCTTATTCTAAGGCTATCTTCGGCAAGGGTGCGGTTTCTGCTGCAAAGTATCTGGCAGGAAAGAGCGCCGGAATGTACAGCATGAAGGATGTTATTGAACTTTAAGAAGGTTTTGGGCCGGGAAACAGAATGATTTCATCTGTTTCCCGGCCCTTTTTACTGCTTTCGCACCAATTTCTCATATCACTCAGCTGCTTTCCTCACGGGCTTGCCTGGACAGCCCGTTGTGCCGGAAACCAGGTCTGCTGCTTGGCGTTTTGCAATAACTCGTCGTTGGTGGGAGAGAGGATATTTGGTATTTAGATTTGGCCGGGTTCAAAACATCCTGCGGATGTATTTTTCAAGAAAAGTTCAGGGTATGTCAGACACACGAGGTGTCCACATACCCTGAAAACTTTTCTTAAAAAGTGCTGCGCACTTTTTTGAAACCAGCCAAATGCGAAACCGGAAACAGTTACCACCTTCCTCCTCAAACAGATTGCCAAAACGCCAAACACATCCCTGCCGTCACAAAAGGCCGCCCCGGAGCCGGCGGGAAAGCACTGAACGTGAATCTTCAAAATTGGTGCGAAAACATGGTGGGAGGCCGCAATTTCGATTTTTTACAGATGCGTGATTCAAAGCGGGAACTATCTTACGATGGGCATTCCTTGGCGCTTCCTCTTTGTCGTGTCCGGACGTTCAGCACATTTCCGGCAGGCTCCAAGGGTGTTGAATCTTTTAAATATGACTGTTCTGCCCGGCTTGTCTATTTGTTTGAGATGGTGGCAGAGAGTAGTATGAATGATTTGTGGTGTTCAAAAAGCGCGTAAGCGCTTTTTAAGGGTGATTGAAGCCCTGCGGACAGCTTGTTGTCCGACAGGACTTCGACCACCCTTGAAAGTACATCCGTCGGATGTTTTTGAACACACAAATCCTGAATAACATACAAATTTTTCTGACACCGTCGAGTTATAGCAAACCGGGCAGAACAGTCATTAATCAAAAGAAAGATTCGACAACCTTGGCCAGCACCCGTGAAATGTGGCTGAGTCTGGCACGACAAAGAGGAAGCGCGGTCCCATCGTAAGATAGTCCCGCTTTTTAGAGCAGAAATAAAAACAGGCTACCTGGTTGGTAGCCTGTTTTTGCACGTCTCTCGACGTTTGTTCGCATAGATTGATTAGTTAGTTGGCATTATCC
>JAZQJL010000261.1:0-4292 GCA_045541595.1 Lachnospiraceae bacterium
AGCGGAAGCAATCGTAGCAAATATTTTGTCCTTACAGGATAGGGTACGTGCCAGCTTTGTAGTAGATACACTGACCTATCTTTATCGCGGCGGACGTTGCAGCGGCCTGGCTGCATTGGCAGGCAGTGCCTTAAAACTTCATCCATTAATTTCTGTAGTGAACGGAAAAATGTTGCCAGGAAAAAAGTATCGTGGTAAAATGGAACGTGTCATTATCGAATATGTAAAGGACATGGAACAGGAGTTAAAGAACGCAAAACCGGAGCGGGTGTTTATTACACATTCCGGTTGTGAAGAAGAAACAATAGCGGCAGTAAAACAAAAACTGGAATCGCTGGGACGCTTTGACGAGATTTTGGTAACCCGTGCGGGCAGCGTAATTACCAGCCATTGTGGTCCGGGAACCTTGGGAGTACTGTTTATTGCCGGAGAATAAAGGAGTAAATTAAGTGGTACAGCATAAAAGTCTGATGAAGAAAAAGTACGTGGGATTTGTCGGTGTTCTGTTACTGGCCATATTGTGTTTTGCAGGGCTGGCAGTGCAAATCTGGATGGACAGAAACAAAGAAGTATTCTTTGAGATTGGTCCGGATACCGCAAAGGAACAGGAGGTCAATGTCCGGATAGAGGTTACAAAATCCTGGGCAGATACGGACGAGAATAACGTTCCCTGCTACGGCGCCCAGTACGACGGCTTTGTAGAAAATCACATGAGTGCTGTGCTGATGGATTTGGAACTGGAAATTTTTCTCCCTGAAGAAGCACGTATCGACAGCTCCTGGAACGGCGAATATATCAATGAAGGAAATAAAATAGTGTTCCATCCGGAAGAAGGGCTGGATATTGCCTGGATTCAACCGGATGCTACAGAAAATTTTGGATTTATTTTATATTCCCAAAATGTACTTGAGATAGATCAGTTTGTAGTACGCGGACATAAATATGCAACAATTGCATCGTATCCGTTGTTCTATTTAGGAATCTTATTTGTCGTTGCTGCCATGATTGTTTTGGCATGGCAGATTTCCTTTGACATCCGTACTAAGAAATTGGAGCAGCGCCGGATTAACGATGAAAAAATTATCATAGAAACCATGGTTACCCTGGCAAACTTTATTGACGCCAAGGACGAATATACAAAAGGACATTCTACCAGAGTGTCGGCTTACTCCATGAAGCTTGCCAAAAAGATGCACCTGGAAGAGGAAGAAATCAGAAATATCGGTTATATTGCCCTGATGCATGACTGTGGCAAAATGGGTATTCCGGATTACATATTAACAAAGCCGGGAGCATTAACGCCGGAGGAACGTGCGGTAATCGAACAGCATACCGTACTTGGCGGAAAACTGTTAGAGAACATGACAGCAATTCCGGGCATCCGGGAGGGTGCACTGTACCATCATGAACGCTATGACGGCAAGGGTTATCCGGAAGGCTTAAGCGATACCGACATTCCGCTATACGCCCGCATCATTGGCGTGGCAGATTCCTTTGATGCCATGAACAGTGACCGGTGCTACCGCAAGCGTCTCACCATGGACAATATCATAAGAGAATTAAATGAGAATGCCGGAAAGCAGTTTGATCCGGAAATTGTGAAGTACATGCTTCGAATTATTGAAGAAAAAGATTTTGCATAAACTAAGAAAAAGCTTTACATGCGCAGAGGCACATGTAAAGCTTTTCTTGCTTCATAGGAAAGTTCTTTCCTCTTCGCGCGAGAGTTCCGTTAGCACGGAACTCTTTGTTCCTATTGCCTCTTCATTTGTCGTAGGAAAAGCAAAACGGCACCGGCTGTGATAACTACGGCATAGCCAAGAACCGGAAAAATATGCGGAACGGCTTCGGAAAATCTGCCGTCTATCATGGCGCGCTCCAGCTCAACAGCGTGAACAAAAGGAAGTAAATTTGCTATTTTTCCAAAGGCGCCGCCAACCAGCTCTAAATCAAACCACACACCGGAAAGCCAGGCAGACAGGTTGGTAAGCAGTGCACCACAGATACCGCCCACCTGCTTTACATTGAATATGCTGCCGCATAACAAACCAAGGGCAATATGGAAAACAGCAACCGGCAGTATCGTCAGGATAGCGTATAAAATGTGGATGGTAACAGGTAAACCAAGGACAATGGCAATAAGGTAGCACACAGCACTTTGGGCAATGGCGATAGGTATAATCGGCAGCAGGTATCCTAAGATGAAGTCAACAGATTTCATCGGCGTTGTGTATAATCGCTGCAGAAAGGAACTTTCTCTGTCTCTGGCAATCAGGGTAGATGAAAAAAGTGTCATAAAGGAAAGTCCAAACACGGTGATTCCCGGAGTCAGACTTTTTAATTCAAACAAACTGACAGGGATATTGGACTGTATGGCGGAAAGAAGCAATAACAGTACAATAGGAAATCCCAGTCCAAACATCAGATTGAGGGGATCGCGCAAAATTTCCTTTGCACATCGCTTTGCGAAAGATAACATTCTCATTATTCTGCCTCCTTTACGATAGAAATGAATGCATTTTCGAACCGGTCTGCAGAAGTCTTTTCCATGAGTTCCCGGGAGGTTCCGGTAACTAACAGTTTTCCGTTTTTCATAATGCCGATGCGGTCGGACAGAGCCTCCGCTTCTTCCATATAGTGAGTGGTAAGTATGATGGTTACGTTGCCTTTCAGGGCACGGATGACATCCCAAAGCTCGCTTCGGGCAATGACGTCAAGTCCAAGAGTAGGTTCGTCCAAAAATAAAATGGACGGTTCGCTGATTAGTGCCATGGCAATGCTGACTCTGCGCTGCCAGCCACCGGAAAGCTTTCCGGCTTTTTTTGACAGGACATTGTGCAGATTGAATTGCTCCGAAAGCTCCGTCAGCTTTGCGTTGCTTTTTTCTTTGGAAAAACCGTGAATACCGCACATAAGCACCAGATTTTCTTTTACGGACAGATTAGGTGCAACCGCTGTTTCCTGCGGCGATACGCCGATGACCGATTTTACGCTTAATTCGTTATGAGTAATGCTGTTTCCTCCTACAAAAGCATCTCCGCCGGTAGGCTTTGTCAGGCAGGAAAGCATTTTAATGGTTGTGGTTTTTCCTGCACCGTTAACACCGAGTAAGGAAAATAACTCGCCCTGACCGATTTCCAGATTTAAGTTGTCAACGGCGACTAAATCTTTATATTTTTTTGTTAAGTTGATGGTTTTAATCGCTTCCATAAGCATCCTCCCAAAGGTTATTTACAAGCAGAACTATATCACGTTATTTTGAAAAAACATCAATATTTCACCAAACGGTAGTTTTCGGAAGGTGAACGGTAGTTTTGACACTTGCCAATTGGCAGGTGTCACGGTTATAATAAGTAATATTGATGGAAAAGTGTAATGCAAAGGAGAATTGCATGAAAGTCAGAGCGCGAATCGATAAAAGTTTTGAAACACTGGAAATCCAGGTTTGTAATAAGGAGCTGAACCAACAGGTAAAGCAGCTGGTGGAAGACATTTCGGCGTTTGTAAACGAAGGGATTGCAGGAACGGACTCCCGGGGTGAAAAAGTGATGTTGCCCATCCGGGACATCCTGCGGTTTTACACGGAGAATCAAAAGGTGATGGCCCAGGATGCCAAAGGAGTGTACAGCACACAGGAGAAACTGTATGAGCTGGACGCAAAGCTGGATGAGACTCAGTTTTTCCGTATTTCCAAATCAGAGATTGTAAACCTGAAAAAAATCCGGCGGTTGGATATGAGCGTTACCGGAACCATTAAAGTGATTTTGTCCGATGGCACGGAAACCTACACTTCCAGACGGAATGTGACAAAGCTAAAACAATGCCTTGGCATCAAGGCTTAAGCGGAAAGGAAAGCATATGTTAAAAAGAATATCATTTAGTTTTGTTATTTCTTCTTTCTTCGGCTTACTTGTATATACATTGATTGAACTAATCGGAGGAGTAATCTTTGATTTGGAAGGCTTTTCGGCCATGACGCCGGAATATCGCGCCATGTTTCCGTCAGAAACGCTGGCTTTAGGCGTGGCGGCATTACTTCATGGCGTAATCGGAGCGGCATTTGCCGGAGCAAGCGTTATCTACGAAAAGCATGAAATCGGATTTCTCCTTCAGAATGTATTGTATTTTTTGATGACAGGTCTGGTCTGGATTCCGGTGGTATCCTTTGTGTGGCAGATATACCGTTATCCGCAGGCATTTATCTGCACCATCAGCGGCTTTGTAATGACATATGTGATTATGTCTGTGGTGGGCTATCATACTACTAAAAAAGAAGTGGAGCTAATTAACGC
>JAZQJL010000262.1:0-3033 GCA_045541595.1 Lachnospiraceae bacterium
CAACAAACCTTCTATTTCTTTTCTCGAGCAAAGTTCAACACATATATTATTATCAACGGGCATTGTAATCTCTATAACCGTATCATTTTTTTCATTATTATCAAATCCTTTTACACTTACAAATTCCTGCACAAATGCCCCTACTCGTACATAGACATTTATCTTGCTAAATACAGATACTTTATATTCCATCTCTTTTTCATATAAATATTTCATCATAGCGTATCTCTCCTAACACAAAACAACTTCATCCCCAAAGCAACGTAACTGTCAAATAACATAGTGGATTGTACAACCTCTCAAAATCTGAGATAATACCTACAATACCTTTAGAACCTTAAGGCATTCTAAAGCAAAAGGAGGCATTATCTATGGACAAATTAACTGTTGCCAGCCATGAAGCCAAACTTGCACTTTGGACAGGACGCATTCGTGAATGCAAAGCCAGCGGATTGACTGTAAAGGAATGGTGCAGACAGAATGGGCTGGGTGACAAATCCTACTACTACTGGATGCGTAAAATCAAAAAAGAAGCTTTTGAAGCATTGCAGGAACAACCTGTGTTGCCTGCTCCGGTCATGCAGGAGCAGGCTGTATTTTCAGAAATACGATTGCCACAACAGACAATTTCAGAAGGAACAGCAGCAATTCTTCATATCAAAGAGGTTCGTATTGAAATCCAGAACGGAGCCTGTGCACAGACTATACAGTCTCTGCTTGCTTCGGTTCAGGGATTATGTTAGGAGATATTTCCCGGGCAGAACACATTTATATTGCCTGCGGATACACGGACATGAGGAAAGCCATAGACGGTCTGGCAGCCATTGTCCAGACTAATTTTAAACTGGATCCATTTTCCAATTCTCTGTTTCTGTTCTGTGGCCGTAAACGTAACAGGATGAAGGCACTGTACTGGGAAGGCGATGGTTTTGTGCTTTTATACAAACGCCTGGAAAATGGCAGATTTCAATGGCCTAAAAACGAAGAGGAAGTAAGAAAAATATCAGAACAGGAGTTTAGATGGCTTTTGGAAGGATTGTCCATTGACCAGCCAAAAGCGGTACAGAAAGTAAATATAAAAAGAGCCATATAAAACGTCTGAAAGTGCTGAATTTACTGTACTTTCAGACGTTTTTGTGTTATAATATTTATAGTAAAACAAAGGAATGAAAGCGACCATGAGTACACTGAATCAGATGAAACTTTTAGAACAGAAAATCAAGGAACTGGAAGAAGAAAACCGTCATCTTCATGAGACGGTTGATTTTCTGACCAGGAAACTATATGGCACTAAATCAGAGAAGACATCAGTGCTCGGAATTGAAGGACAGATGTCTCTTTTTGATGAAGCAGAAACATCTGCTGATGAAAATGCACCTGAACCTACAATGGAATGCATTGGTTCCTATAAGCGAAAGAAACAACAGGGACACAAAGAGGAATTGCTGAAAGATGTTCCCCACGTCAAGCGCTTATGTACCCTGGCAGAAGAAGAACGTTTCTGCCAGACCTGTGGTACACCGCTGCGAAGTGTCGGAGAGCAGTTCGTACGTTCAGAAATAGAATTCATACCGGCACAGCTTAGAGTGATAGATTATTATGTGGAAACATTTGAATGCAGACAATGCCGCAAACAGGGTAAAGATTATATGGAAAAATCACCAATGCCGGATCCGGTTCTGCCGCATTCCATAGCATCTCCATCCAGTATTGCATGGATTATCCATCAGAAATATGAGATGGCAGTTCCGCTCTACCGTCTGGAAAAAGAATGGGAAGCCATGGGTATAGGATTAAGCCGTGCAACCATGTCAAACTGGCTGATTGCCAGCTACGGTTACTGGCTGGAGCCGGTGGTTGAATTGTTGAAGAAAAATCTGCTTAAGCAGAAATATCTTCACATAGATGAAACCACAGTTCAGGTACTGGGTGAAGAAAACCGTAAAAACACAACGGATTCTTTCATGTGGGTATACTGCAGCATCAGAAATGAAGAAAAACCGGTACGCTACTTTGAATACCAGCCGGGAAGAAGCGGAGATTATCCAAAGAACTTCCTGAAAGATTATTCCGGTTACATCCATACGGATGGATACAAAGGTTACGAAAAAGTAACAGGAGTTATCCGGTGTATGTGCTGGTCACATTTGAGACGGTATTTTGTGGATGCCCTGCCAAAGGACGTAAAAAGTCAAAAAGCAACCGTGCCGGCTGAAGCCATACAACGTATTAACAGGCTTTTTGAAACAGAAAAGCGGTTAGAATGTCTTTCACCACAAAAGAGACAGGAAGAACGTCGGATTCTCGAAACAGAGATATTGGACGACTTTTGGTCGTGGGCAGAAAAAATGTCCTGTGAAATTGCACCGAATTCCAAGCTTGGAGCTGCTTTTACCTATGCCTTTAACCAAAAAGAAGGCCTTATGAACTATCTGTCAGACGGTAACTGTTCCATCTCCAACAATCTTGCGGAAAACAGCATCCGTCCGTTTACAGTTGGTCGTAAAAACTGGCTGTTTTCAGGAAGTCCCAAAGGCGCCAAAGCAAGTGCAGGAATCTATACACTGGTAGAAACAGCAAAAGCAAACGGACTTAGTCCAATGAAATATATACATTATATTTTGAAAGATTTACCGGCATTTAACTTCCATGAATTCCCAGAAGATCTGGAAGAATTTCTTCCATGGAATCCCCATATCCAAAAAGTATGCAGATAAAAAGGTTGTACTCTTCGATTATAAAACAGGAGTACAACCTTTTTCAATCCACTATGTTATTAGACGGTTACGGTGTATGTGCTGGTCACATCTGAGGCGGTATTTTGTAGATGCCCTGCCAAAGGATGTAAAAAGTCCAAAGGCAACCGTGCCGGCTGAAGCCATACAACGGATTAATAAGCTTTTTGAAATAGAAAAGCGGTTAGAATGTCTTTCACCACAAAAGAGACAGGAAGAACGTCGGATTCTCGAAACAGAGATATTGGACGACTTTTGGTCGTGGGCAGAAAAAATGTCCTGTGAAATTGCACCGAAT
>JAZQJL010000263.1:0-5812 GCA_045541595.1 Lachnospiraceae bacterium
AAGGTATGCAAGTAAGCCACGTCTCTGACCTACCATCTTAAGGAGACCACGTCTGGAATGATGATCCTTCTGGTTGTTCTTAAGATGCTCAGTTAACTCGTTAATTCTTGCTGTTAAAAGAGCAATCTGAACTTCCGGGGAACCTGTATCGTTAGCGGTTCTTCCGTAAGCTGCAATAATTTCCTGCTTCTTTTCCTTGCTAATCATGATAACTACCTCCTGTTTTAATAATATCGCCCGAAACTAAGAACCGGTTTGTTTTCCAGGAGTAACCCCGTGTTCTGAGTAACGGCTATGTGATGTTTGTACACATCAACCATTTAATAATATCACAAATTATTTCATTTGTAAATAACATTTTTAATATTTTTCAGAATCAATTAAAATTCATGCAGGAAGATACCGCTGCGAAGCTTTGGTTCAAACCAGGTAGACTTTGGTGGCATTAAAAGTCCGGCATCCGACACGGCAAATAATTCCAAAATAGAGGTTGGGCAGGTGGAAAACGCCACTTTCATGTCTGTGCTTGTTCTGCGTTCCAATTCACCAAGACCACGGATACCTCCTACAAAATCAATGCGTTTGTCCGTTCTCGGATCCTGAATGCCTAATACCGGCTCTAAAAGATTATCCTGTAAAACAGAGACATCCAGAGATTTTACCGGATCATTTTCTGCCATCAGCGATGCATTCGCAGTCAAACGATACCACTGACCCTCCAAAAACATACCAAACTCGCCCTTCTGTTCCGGCCCCACCGGAACGTTGGATGCTTCCACGGTGAAGTTCTTTGATATTTCACTGATAAACTCTTCTGCTGTCTTACCGTTCAAATCTTTTACAACTCTGTAATATGGGAGAATTTTTAACTCATTCTCCGGGAACAGCACAGAAAGAAAATAATTAAATTCTTCTTCTCCGGTATACGTTCCGGCAGCATCTCTGCGCTTTAATCCGACTTTTACAGCGGAGGCCGCGCGGTGATGTCCGTCTGCAATATAAATCTGCGAAATCCCGGAAAAACCTTTTGCAATTCCCTCTACTGCATCCTTATCCGACACAATCCATACTCTGTGTCCGATTCCATCCTCCGAAATAAAATCATACACCGGAGCTTTTTTCTTTTCTGCAGAAACAATTGCTTCTATCGACTCGTTTCTTCTGTAGGCCAAAAAGATTGGTCCGGTCTGGGTGCTGCAGGTGTCTACATGGCGGATACGGTCCTGCTCCTTTTCTTCTCTGGTGTTTTCGTGCTTTTTAATTACCTGGTTTAAGTAATCGTCAATGGAGGCACAGGCAACCAAACCGGTCTGGGAACGTCCGTCCATGGTAAGCTCATACAGATAAAAGCAAGGAAGGTCCTCCTGTACGTAGATTCCCTGCGTCCTCTGCTCTTTTAACATAGATGCCGCTTTTTCGTATACTTCGGTAGCATACATATCGTAGTCTTCCGGGAACTGGGATTCCGGCCGGTCAATGTTTAAAAAAGATACCGGTTCTTTTAACGCAGCTTCCCTTGCCTCTGCGCGATTGTAAACATCATACGGAAGTGCTGCCACCTTATGTACCAGAGCCTTATTTGGGCGGATTGCCCGAAACGGTTTAATTACTGCCATTTTTCATCCTCCTGTGTTGTTATTCTGTTATTTTTTATTTCTTTAGTGAGAGTTCATGAATTTTATTTTTTTTTCATTTTTACGTCACAATTCAAACACAAATTTCAGGTAATATAAAGTCATCAAGTGAAGCAATTCATTTGATACTCTCTCCCTACTTATTTACTTTTTAGATTTTTCATAACTCCCCCTCGAAGGGCAGCCACTCCCTATGGCTGCCCTTCTCCCTTTGTTATTGTAACACAGCATCGCAATAAACTCAATAAATATATGACTCGTCCGGGTAAGAATATTCTCCGCGATAATTGGAGCCGTTATAATGTGGATATTTTACCGGTGCATAGGCATTTTCCATAAACTCGTCATCCTGGGTATAAATATACATACGGTGATAGTCCCAGACCACCAGCTCATCTCTGGCATCTCCAGTCAGATTAATTGCCTCCGCACACATGGTTGGATGACCGTCATCCGGAAACGCCACACAACGCACACCCTCTCCATCTAACAGTCCTCCACGTCGGCTGTCTGCATTTAACAGGATCAAATCCTGTCCGGTTCCGTCCCAGTTAACGGGAGTAAGCATATTTCCGTTTAACTCATTTTCGTACTCCCACAGCGGATTTCCGTTAGAATCATAGAAATAGATAATTCCCTGATGGCCCCAATAATTTACTACCGCCAGTTCAAATCCTTCCCGGTCAGGACAATAATTCCCGGTGCTGATTCTTTGTGCATGGCCAATGTCATCTCTCTTTATAATATTTCCCTTGTAGTCACCAATAAAGAAGCCTTCCGAACCGGAAACACATGCAAAATGTCCCTCATTACTTCCTGCCATAAAACGGCCGGAAATAATTTCGTCCGTGTGGTCACTCTGAATCGGATAGGACCACAAAAGCTTTCCCGTATGATCCAAAAGATTATATCCGCAAAGTATTTCATCATAACCGTCCCGGTTAATATCACAAGCATACGGAAAATGTCCCGTGTTTTTGTCGCTACGGAAGGACCACAACAGTTCTAAATCGCTGTTAAGAAGATAAATCCTGCAGTATCTGTCTTTAATTAAAATATCCGTCGGCCGGTCTTTGCCCGATACATTACATATCCGGATTCCATCGGCATTAATGCGGTCAAACGGATAAATTCCGTTTGGCACACCGATAATTGCCTTATCCTCTTTGTCTGCCAACGGCATCTTTGTTTTTTTCTTCACTTCTCCGGTTCTTCCGTCCAAAATCAGTAGTTCAAAATTTTTCGCCGTAATTACTTCATCGATACCGTCGCCGTCAATGTCATACACCTGAAGCGGATAGTCTGCCGAAATTTTGCCCTGGTCATAATCGGTAGACGGTTCCCCTCTCTGCCAAAGAATATTACCGTCCAAATCAATGGCGGTCAGACAACTGATATGGCTGCAATCATCCCGGCGTACTCTTCTCTGCCCCTGGGCAAGCACGATATACCATTGATTACCGCCGCATAAATGCCCAAACCTAATTTGCCGTCCGGTTCCAAAGTTTTTTAAATCAATCTTTTTATACAGCTTCATTTTCGAATGAGAGCCTATTCTTTTTTCTACGTTTTCCGCATACTCCAGTTCAGCCTTGCGTATGAAATTCCGGGTTTCCTCTGAAACCATTATCTTTACATCGGTAAACTGGGCAGGCATTGTGGAAGTAATGGCAATTTTTCCGCTGCGTTCAAGACGTTGCTCCGTATAATCAAGCAGTTCTACTCCGTTTACATAGCATTTAACGTTGCTTCCCCGGCATACTGCTTTTAGTTCATAATACTCATCACTGTTGTATTCATACGGGCAACTTGCCAATTCCGTATCTTCCTGCTTGTGCCGATATATCAGCTTCAGTCGGCCGGCTTCTAAAACAAGCACATATAAATTCAAAGAATTTATACACTTAAATCCTATTCCGGTACTTCCTCCCGTATGAAACAACCTGACAATTGCACTAACTGTATAGTCTGTCATTCTCGGACTTCCTGCCATCAATAACGGATGGGTTTTATGGGGCTTATTGTTGATTACCCGCATTTGCTCCATGAAATGTTTTCCCTCATCTTCTGTTACTATCCAGGAAGCACCGGAACCGTTGTAGGTATGGTTGCAGACCATATCCACCCAGCCACCGCAAAAGCCTTCATTCACTATGTAATTATATTCTCCCATGGCAGAGTGATTTTTATCGTAAGGAAACTCACCGATTTTAAATCCGCTAAAATCATCACAAAATAATGGTATTGTCCTGTTCATACTTTTTCTTCTCTCCTCATCTATTCGAACTGTATATTTTCGCAATCCGACAAAAGATGTTCCTGCTGTGCCTCAAAGCTGCAATTTTTAAACTGTACATTGCGGATGGTATACGGTCTGCCTGACAAACCGGCAATTTTCACAGCTACTTTGGCACCCTTACAGATACAGTTCTCCATCAGAATGTTTTGAAATACCGGAATGTCTTCCGGAGAATCACTTTCCACGATCGGTTCATGATAATTGATATTGTGATGAACATACTGCATTGTCATAATAATTGCTTCCTGCAACATATTTACCATGTTAATATTACGGATGGTAATATTTTCTACCACACCGCCCCGTCCGATAGAGCTTTTCATACGGATGCCGATGTCGGAATCGATAAACGTACAATGTTCTACTAAAATGTTTCTTACCCCTCTGGACATCTCGCTTCCAATCACAAAGCCGCCATGGCTGTGTCCCACATAGCAGTGGTGAATATGCACATTTTCCGTTGGTCCGTATACTTTTCTTGCCTCTTTATCTTTGCCTGATTTAATACAGATTCCGTCATCACCGGTACTGAAATTACAATAGCTTACTTCTACGTTTTTGCAGGATTCAATATCGATACCGTCACCATTTTGTGCATAATACGGATTATTTACCCGGACTCCCTTTACCGTAACATCTTCGCAAAAAAACGGATGGATACACCAGGCCGGAGAATTTTGCAACAACACATCTTCCAGCAATACTCTATTACAGTGTTTAAAACTTACCATAACCGGACGGTAAAAATCATAATATGGTCCTGCTTCTTCCAAAGCACCTTCATGGTCAGGAAAAACTTCTCCATAATTTCTTCCGTCGTAAATCGTTTCCGTCGGCACCCACATACCGCCTTCGTTATTTCCCAGCACATACGGGGATTTATCCAGCAGTTCCTTCCACTGCCGTTCCGTTACCTTAAAATGCTTTACCGGTCTCCATAAATGACCGCTTCCGTCAATTACCCCCTTACCGGTAATGGCAATATCATGGGCGTGATCCGCATAAATCGGAGAGCGGGTCCGGATTCTTTTGATTCCTTCAAAATCGGTTTCAATCAATGGATATTCTTCTTTACTTTTATCAAAAATAAGGACTGCGTTGTCCTCCAGATGAAGCTCCACTCCGGATTTTAATTCTATTGGACCGGTCAGCCAGATTCCGTCCGGCACAATCACTCTTCCGCCGGTTATCGAAGCCTCCGCCATGGTTGCAGCAAATGCTTTTGTATTACTGACTGTACCCCCGCTAACCGCTCCATATTCCACAATATTATACTCTCGTTTGCATATCTTTGGTAATTGCACGCTAAATTCTTTAAATGAAGTTTCCATACTCATATCCGGCCCCCGGTTTTATCATATTTTCGCCATCTGCATGACTAAACTAACCTTACCATAAATCTTATGTTCCGACAAGAAGAAACCGAAACTTATTCTATGCCTCCCACTTCATAATCATCGGCCACACTCTTGGATAAATCATAACGAATTACATCTCCCGGACTATAATTCCATCCAAGCTCCATCATCTCATTATAAAGATTTGTCTCTTCCCAGGCTTCAAAATTGTACCATATTCCCTCTTCGCTTTTTACCTTTATATCAAAATTGATAACTAAATACCCATTTCTCTTTATAAAAGGCTCTCTACCGTTAATTGTTTGTATTTTGGTATAGTCCTCCATGGAAAAACCATATTCTTCCCGCATATTTTTCAGTACACATATGGTATCTGCAGGAAGCTGTCCCTTTCCGCTAAAGCATTGTAATATCACATCCGCATTGGCATTCTGTTTTAGTATTGGATATCCCTCCAAAGCATAGCATACTCTTTTAGCCTCCTCCACGTTATATGCCTCGTAGTAAAGTTCTGCTTCCTG
>JAZQJL010000264.1:0-2990 GCA_045541595.1 Lachnospiraceae bacterium
GACTGATGCAAGTGGCAAGAGCCAGTGGATTATTAGAAAAGATGGCGGGATGGCTTTCGCCGGTAATCCGGTTTTTGTTTCCGAAGCTGGCGCCGGATTCAAAGGCGGCAGAATACATAGCAACCAATATGGTGGCAAATGTGCTGGGGCTTGGCTGGGCGGCAACACCGGCCGGAATTAAAGCCATGGAAGAACTGGCAGCAATCGAGGGAGAGCGGGGCACACCGGGATATGTTGCAGGAGAAAAAGAAGTTCCCCGGGCGGCCAGTGCAGAAATGTGTACTTTACTTGTGATGAACATGTCCTCCCTACAGTTGATTCCGATTAATATGATTGCATACCGCAGCCGGTACGGCAGTGCTTCCCCGGCAGCTATCGTGGCGCCGGTAATTCTTGCAACAATCATCAGCACCGTTGTGGCAGTGATATACTGCAAATTAAAACAGGAATCTTAGAACAAAACAAAAAAGTTAAAAAAGTGATTGCAATTTCGATTCTCATCTGCTATACTGAGGATGAAAGAGAAGAAATCCGGAGAATCCGGAAAAGAAAATGGAGGATAATGTTATGAGAATACTTGTAACCGGCGGTGCCGGATATATCGGCAGCCACACTTGTGTAGAGTTATTAAATGCAGGACATGAAGTAGTCGTTGTGGACAATCTGTGCAATTCCAGCGAGAAATCTCTGGAGCGTGTGGAAAAAATTACAGGAAAACCGGTGGTATTTTATCAGGCAGATCTTTTAGATAGAGTAGCAATGGAGGATATTTTCTCCAAGGAAAGCATTGACGCGGTTATTCATTTTGCAGGCTTAAAGGCAGTAGGCGAATCCGTGGCAAAGCCACTGGAGTACTATCACAATAACATTACAGGAACTTTAATCCTCTGTGACGTTATGAGAAATCACGGCGTGAAGAACATTATCTTCAGTTCCTCCGCTACGGTATACGGCAGCCCGGCGTTTATTCCGATTACGGAGGCTTGTCCAAAGGGAGACATTACTAACCCATACGGTCGCACCAAGGGCATGTTAGAGCAGATTTTAACCGACTTAAATACAGCAGACCCGGAATGGAACGTCGTTCTTCTTCGTTACTTCAACCCAATCGGTGCCCACAAGAGCGGCATCATCGGCGAGGACCCAAAGGGTATTCCGAACAATCTGGTGCCTTATATTTCCCAGGTTGCGGTTGGCAAATTAGAAAAGCTCAATGTATTCGGTAACGATTACGACACACCGGACGGCACCGGCGTGAGAGACTATATCCACGTAGTTGACCTGGCTGTCGGCCACGTGAAGGCATTAAAGAAGATTGAAGATAAGAGCGGAGTTTCCGTCTATAACCTGGGCACAGGAAACGGCTACAGCGTTTTAGACATTGTTAAGGCATTTGAAAAGGCCTGTGGTAAAGAAATTCCTTATGTTATCAGAGAGCGTCGCCCGGGCGACATTTCCACCTGCTACGCAGACCCTGCCAAGGCAAAAAAAGAGCTTGACTGGACAGCAGAGCGCGGCTTGGATGAAATGTGTGAAGACACCTGGAGATGGCAGAGCGGCAATCCAAACGGATACGAAGCATAAAATTTACACCGTCACGATACAATATACTAATTGTGTTGTGGCGGTGTTTTTTTAATGGATTTTTTAGTGTATCTTTCTTATTACATGATTCCCTTGTTGATTTTTTACATTGTAGGGTTTGGCATCCTGCAAAAAGTGGATGTGTACCAGGAATTTGTCAAAGGAGCAAAGGACGGCATGAAGACCGTGGCGGAACTGCTGCCGACCCTGATTGGCCTGCTGATGAGTGTGGGCATTTTACGGGCCTCGGGAGCGTTGGATATTTTGGCGCAGTGGCTGACTCCGATGGCAAAGCTTTTGCATTTTGATGCGGCGCTTCTGCCGGTTTCATTTATTAAACTGTTTTCTTCCTCTGCTGCCACCGGACTTGTGCTGGATATTTTTGAAACCTACGGTCCGGACTCGCTGCTTGGCAAAACCGTATCCGTTTTATGCTCCAGTACGGAAACCGTGTTTTACACCATGAGCGTGTACCTCATGGCGGCCAAGGTCAAAAAAGCAAGATGGACCCTGGCGGGAGGCCTTCTTTCTACCCTTGCAGGAATTGTGGCCAGCATCTGGGTGGCGCAGTGGGTTTGAAAGGAAGGGTGAAAGGGTATCTTTCTTACGTCCTGACTCCTTACTTAACTAAATACGGCCCGGTAATTTTGTTAAGCTCCTCGCTATGACCGGTAACGGTGATTTTAATAATATCGATATCACGTTGCATTTCCTCTAATTTACTAATGCCGCTTTGATACCGCTCAAAGGTATCAATATAACATTGTTCAATATGGGAAACTCTTGGAATAAGGTTATTTTCCAACGTGATTTCAATATTCTTAACTCTTGGAATGAGGTCCTCTTCCAGATGCTTAACTCTTGGAACGAGGTCTTCTTCCAGATGCATAACTCTTGGAACGAGGTTCTCTTCCAAATTTTTAACTCTTGGGACTAAGCTTTCTTCCAGATGGTCCAGCCTTTGTATGACAGGCAGCAACTTGTTGTCCAGCTGCTTGTCTAACGCCGGGTTCAGCTTTTTGCCCAGTTGTCTGTCTAACGCCAGGTCCAGCTTTTTGTCCAGTTGTCTGTCTAACGCCAGGTCCAGCTTTTTGCCCAGTTGTCTGTCTAAGGCTTGATCTAATTTTTCTTCCAGCTTCTGATCCATCATATCAGAAATGGCAGTTAATAATTCTGAATTACTCAATATACGGAAACTCCTTTATATGTATGCATGTAGGGAATGAATTGTGAAATTCATGATGGTTTTATTGGGTACTTAAAGAATTACAAAACGTTTTGTGTACATAGTATACTTCAAAAGAAGGCGTGTGACAATCTCGGAAAACCTCACGAAAAGAGGGGGCGATTTTTGGTAGGTTTGCACGAATTTTTTTCTTGGAAAAAAGTGAAAAACAGTACGGAAA
>JAZQJL010000265.1:0-49170 GCA_045541595.1 Lachnospiraceae bacterium
ACCAAATAAAGAAATTGAAGTTGAGACAAACACCCTATCCACAAGAAAAAATCCGGTATTAAATCTGCCGATTATCCGTGGAGTGGTGGCATTTGTTGATTCACTGTCTCTTGGAATGAAAACATTATCTTTTTCTGCATCTTTTTATGAAGAAGAGGAAGAAGAATCTAAATTTGAAAAAAAATTAAATGAGATTACAAAAGGTCACGCCGACGGAATTTTGAATGGCTTTACCATGGTGCTGGCAGTTTTACTGGCTGTGGGCATCTTCGTTGTGGTTCCGATGCTGCTGGCAGGCTTCCTTGCCGCAAAAATTGAGAACGCAACGGTACTTGCCCTGTTAGAGGGTGTGTTCCGTCTGTTGATTTTCATCTTATATATTGTTTTGATTGCAAGAATGAAAGACATTAAGCGCCTGTTCATGTATCATGGGGCAGAGCACAAGGCCATAAACTGTATCGAACACGGTCTTCCGCTGAATGTAAAAAATGTAAAAAAGCAGAGCAGAGAGCATAAGCGTTGCGGTACCAGCTTTATGCTTACCGTTATGGTAATCAGTATTATTTTCTTCATCTTTATCCGGGTAGAAAATACGTTGCTCCGTTTTGTTATCCGCTTGTTGCTGATTCCGGTAATTGCAGGCGTTTCCTATGAGTTTATCCGCCTGGCAGGCAGAAGCAACAATGTAATTATCAATATCTTAAGCAGACCGGGTATGTGGTTGCAGGCATTAACCACAAGAGAGCCTGATGAATCCATGATTGAGGTTGCCATTGCTTCTGTGGAAGCAGTATTTGACTGGCAGGAATTTATTGAGAAAGATACCAAAAAGAAGTCAAAGAAGCATGGTAAAAATAATAAAAAGTCTGCAGAACCGGCTCAGAAGAAGGCATCTAAGCCTGTAGCGGAAGCGGCAGCAGCAGAAGAAACCGTAGCTACGGAAGAATTTGCCGCAACCAAAACAGAAGCACCGGCACAGGAAGCGCCTTTAGAAATCGATATTGCCCAGCTGTTTGACATCAAGCTTTCCGGCACATCCGATGCACCAAAGAAGGGAAAAGCACCTAAGAAAGATCCAATGCCTTCCGCTACCAGAGTAGTGGCAAACAATCTTTCCAAAGACGAAGATGATGACGATATCTTAAAGGCACTGGATATGTACTTTGAGTTTAAAGGACCAAAATCCGTAATGGAAATTTCCGATGAGGAAGTGGAAGAGGATACAGAAGAATGATCACCTGCAGAGAGGCCCTGGGGCAGGCCGTAAAGAGTTTGACGGCCGCGTCTGTTCCCGAGGCAGAGGTGGACGCCTGGTATTTGTTTGAACATGTAACCGGCATGAACCGGGCAGACTATTTCCTGAATGCAGAGGAACCAATGCGGGAGGAATGGCAGCAGGAGTTAACAAGACTTCTGCAACTGCGTTCTGAGAGAATTCCGCTTCAGTATATTACCGGCAGTCAGGAATTCATGGGATATTCCTTTCTGGTAAGTCCCGCCACTTTGATTCCGAGACAGGATACGGAAGTTTTGGTGGAACAGGTAAGCCGCGTGGCAGAAGGAAAAAAAGTGCTTGATTTGTGTACCGGCACCGGCTGTATTTTACTCAGCCTGGCAAAAATGTGCCGCTTAAGCAGAGCGGTAGGTACTGATATTTCGGCAGAGGCGGTGGAAACTGCAAAAAAAAATGCAGAGTGCCTGCAGGTTGGGGCAGAGTTTTTCTGCGGAGATTTATTTGAAGCAGTACCAAAAGACCGGTTTGATATTATCGTATCAAATCCGCCGTATATTCCTTCGGCAGTGATCGACACTTTGATGCCGGAGGTAAGAGAACATGAGCCAATGAGTGCCCTGGACGGGGATGTCGACGGTCTAAAGTTCTACCGGGAAATTTGTAAAAATGCAAGTAAGTACCTGAACAGACAGGGACAGATTTTTTTTGAAATCGGCTGTGAACAGGCTGCAGATGTATCGGCGCTGTTAGAGGAGGCCGGCTTTGAAAATATCCGTGTCATTAAAGATCTGGCAGGACTTGACCGTGTGGTTTGCGCCACATATGTCTAAATAGAGAGGTAAAGGAAATGTTTGATAAATTAGAGGATTTATTAAGACGCTTTGAAGAAATCCAGAATGAGTTAAGCGAGCCAACCGTAGTCAGCGATCAGAACCGTTTCCGCAAGCTGATGAAGGAGCAGAACGACCTAACTCCGATTGTGGAAGCTTATACCGAGTATAAGAAGGAAAAGCAGAATATCGAAGACAGTCTCATGATTTTGGATGAAGAAAGCGACGAAGAAATGAGAGAACTGGCAAAAGAAGAATTAAATGCCAGCAAAGAAAACGTAGAAGCCCTGGAGCAGAAATTAAAGATTTTATTGCTTCCAAAGGACCCTAACGATGATAAGAACGTTATCGTAGAACTTCGTGCAGGTACCGGTGGTGATGAAGCTACATTATTTACTGCAGAAATTTACCGTATGTATTGCAAATACGCAGAATCCCAGCGTTGGAAGACCGAGCTGATTTCTGTCAGCGAAAACGGTATCGGCGGTTTTAAAGAAGCTATTTTCATGGTAAACGGTTCCGGCGCATATTCCAAGCTGAAATATGAGAGCGGTGCCCACCGTGTACAGAGAGTTCCTGTGACAGAGTCCCAGGGACGTATCCAGACTTCTGCCATCACCGTGGCAATTATGCCGGAAGCAGAAGAAGTAGATATCGAAATCAATCCAAATGACTGCCGTATTGACGTATTCCGTTCCTCCGGTAACGGTGGACAGTGCGTTAACACCACTGACTCCGCAGTTCGTCTGACCCATATCCCGACGGGTATCGTAATTTCCTGCCAGGATGAAAAGTCCCAGTTAAAGAACCGCGACAAGGCCTTTAAGGTACTTCGTTCCAAGCTGTATGAGCTGGAATTGGAAAAGGCTCACGATGCAGAAGCGGCAGCAAGAAAGAGCCAGGTAGGTTCCGGTGACCGTTCGGAGAAAATCCGTACCTACAACTTCCCACAGGGCCGTGTAACCGACCATAGAATTAACTTAACCACTTACAATTTGGATGCGGTAATGAACGGTGATTTACAGAAGTTTATCGATTCCTTAATTGCCGCCGACCAGGCAGCAAAACTGGCTGCCATGGCAGAAGAAAATTAGTAGGAAAGAGTTCCGTACGCGGAACTCTTTTTTCATTTGCTTAATACCCGGTCCTTTGCTATAATTAATATAATTCAAAAGAAAAGTATGCAGGAGGGGTAAAATGAAATCGCTAAATCGCACGCAACTGAAACTGATTGCAATAGCCGCTATGGTATGTGATCATGTGGCATGGGGATTTGTGGAGTTTTGGACCCCGTTGGGTCAGATTCTTCATGTCATCGGCAGACTGACAATCCCGATTATGTGCTTCTTTATTGCAGAGGGATTCAGAAAAACCTCCAGCGTCAAAGAATACATCAAAAGAATGTTATTGTTCAGCGTGGTGGCAATGCTGCCGTTCTACTTATTCTTTGGAGAAATGTATGAGTACAGGCAGAACATCATATTTGACTTACTGCTTGGCTTATTACTGTTAACCGTACTGGAACACAAAACATTCAAACGATGGCAGAAGGTGTTTTTGTCGGCCGGACTGTTTCTTGTTTCCGCTACTATCGGCGGTTGGATTATTATGCCGATGCTGTATATTCTGGTGTTTTACTATGTACGGGATTTTAAGCGGCAGGCGGCATGGATTTGCGGTCTGACAATTGCATTGCAGGTATTTTTAATTGCGGCGGTGGAGTTAAACCGTATATTACATTTTTCCAAATACGACTGGCCATGGTATGATAAATTGTATTTCCTCGGCTTTATGATACCGTTACTTTTCTTAAAGCGTTATAACGGTGAGAAGGGTAAAACATTCGGCGGCCGCTATTTCTTTTATCTGTTTTATCCGGCTCATTTTCTGGTGCTTGCCGGAATCCGGTGGCTCATGTCCGGAATTACCGTATACGACATTTATGTGGGTCTCCATGTGCTGGCGTTACTGGTATGCATAGCTATATTCATCCGGGTTTTCTGGGCCCGTCCGTCCAGAGGCCAGGCAGGAACGGTGCTTTTAGTATTGTCCGGCTGCATCTATACCTTGGGATTCCTGTTGGAGATTACCTCCGGCAATGTGGGTGGCTTTTATGCAGCAACTGTCACACAATATTTTGGTGAATGTCTGCTTATTATCGGATTTACCACTTTTGTAAGTGAAATGTGTCATAAAAAGGTACCGCAGTTTATTTATGCCCTGGAGTGGCTGATTAGTTTCTGCATTATGTGGCTGCTGTTTACCACCAGAGAAAACAAGTACTTTTATACATATATCGGAATGGATGAAAGCGGTCCTTTCCCGCGCCTGATACTGGAAAGAAACTGGGGCTTCGCATTTTTTGTAACCTATATGGTTTTGGCATGCGGTATTTGCCTGGCATTTTGTATTGTCGGAGGCATCAAGTCCACCGGCTTTGAAAGAAAACGTATGCTGTGCACGGCTGCGGCAATTGCCTGTCCGTGGCTTCCAAACCTAATCCGCGGAATGGGCCTGACCGGAGGCTATGAAATTCCGTGTCTTGGTATCATGGGAGCGGTAGTTTTAGTAGGACTGGCAATGCTCCGGTACGGTTATTTTGATTCGATTTCCCTGGCAGGTGAAAATGCATTGGGACACGGCCAGGAAGGTATTATGGTAATCAATACCCATCATACCATTACCTATTTTAACAAGCGGATGGAAGAGGTGTTCGGTCAGCTTCAGCTAAAGCAGAATGTTTATCAAAACGAGACCTTAAAGGAAATTTTTGAAGGGAAGATTAAGCGGCTGGAAACGGACGGCAGAATATTTGAGCTGAGAGTAGAACCGTTAAAGGAAGGCGGTTATGTGCAGGGACATATGCTCTGGCTGTTAGATATTACAAATCATCATCAGGCGTTGCTAAAAATTGAACGGCAGAATGAGCAGCTGATGGCGGCAAAGGAACAGGCAGAGGAAGCTAAAGCGGATGCGGATGCGGCCAATGCGGCAAAGCGAAAATTCCTTGCCCATATGTCACATGAAATCAGAACTCCAATCAATGCGGTTCTCGGCATGGACACCATGATTTTACGGGAGAGTAACGAACCTCACATTAAAGAATATGCGATGGACATAAAAAATGCCGGACAAACGCTGCTTTCCCTGATTAACGATATTTTGGACTTCTCGAAAATTGAATCCGGAAAGCTGGATATCCTATTGGTGGAATATGATTTAAGCAGTCTGATTCATGATATTTCCAACATGATAAAGGCAAAGGCAGCTGCCAAAAAACTGGAATTAAACATATATGTGGATGAAATGCTTCCGTCCAAGTTGTTGGGAGATGATGTCCGCATCCGTCAGGTGCTGGTGAACCTGCTGAACAATGCCGTAAAGTATACCCGGGAAGGCAGCATAACGTTAAAAGTTACCGGACAAACGGAAGGAGACAAAGTAACCTTTACCTATTGTGTAGAGGATACGGGAATTGGTATTAAAGAGGAAGACCGGGAGAAGCTGTTCCGGGAATTTGAACGAATTGAAGAAAAACGAAACCGAAACATCGAAGGAACCGGGCTGGGTCTTAGCATTACTACCCAATTGCTGCATCTGATGGGTAGCCGGCTGCAGGTGGAAAGTGTCTACGGAAAAGGCTCCAAGTTCTATTTTACACTGGAACAGCAGGTGGTTTGCTCCACTCCGGTAGGGAACTTAGAAGAACGGTTAAAAAAGATGACCACGGAGTACAATTATGAAGCGGCTTTTACAGCTCCGAAAGCAGAAGTGCTGGTGGTGGATGATAATGCTACCAATCATAAGGTTTTTGCCAGTCTTTTAAAGTTTACTGAAATCAATGTGGATGTGGCGGAAAGCGGCCGGATGTGCCTTGATATGATAGAAAAGAAGCATTATGACCTGATTTTCCTGGATCATATGATGCCGGTGATGGATGGTATCGAAACCTTACATCGGATGAAACAGATAGAGGACGGATGGTGCAAAGATACGCCGGTGATTGCGTTAACGGCAAATGCGATTACAGGGGCCAGGGAAATGTATTTGGCAGAGGGCTTTGACGATTTCCTTTCAAAACCAATTAATCCGGAAAAGCTGGAGCAGATGATTCTGCGCCTGTTGCCGGAAGAACTGCTGCAATTTGGTGAGAAACAAACGAAAGCAGAAACGCATACACCGGTTGCAAACAGGCAGGAGAGAAAGGAAACAGAGGAGCTTCCCGTTATCGACGGAATTGACTGGGAGTATGGGCGGATGCATCTGCCGGACAAGCAATTGCTTCTGGATACGGTGGAGAGCTTCTATAAGACCGTGGAAGCAGAGGCAGCAACTCTCCAACGGTTTTACGAGGAAAGAAACAATCCGGAGATGCTGCGGCAATATTGCATTAAAGTACATGCCATGAAGAGCTCCGCCAATTTAATCGGTGCCATAGTGCCGGGCGGAATGGCAAAACTGCTTGAAAATGCATCCCGGAACGGACAAGTGGAACGAGTAGAAGAACTGCATGAGATTTTCCTGGAAGAATGGAAATCGTATAAGGAAAAGCTCCGGGAAGTCCTACCTGAGGAATTAAAGCAGGAGAAGCAGGAATATGAAGATGCTTCTGCAGCTGCGGATTCTCTGATGAGGCTTCGGGAAGCTCTGGAGGATCTTGATATTGATGAAATGGATAAGATTATGGAGCAGATGGAACAGTTTTCTTATCCGGAAGAAATGCAGCAGCTGATGGAACAATTGTCGGTACATATCACCAATTTAGACAGTGTGCAGGGGGAAGAAACCATTGCATCATTGCTTAAGATGATATCGAAATAGAATGGAGGAAAAGCAGATGAAAAAGGTACTTATAATCGGAGAACTGAATATGACAGTCAGTAGTGTGAACCAGTATCTGTCTACCCGGTTCCAAACGCAGATATGTCCCCTGTCCTATGATATCACCAAGGGAATGGAAAAAGTGTTTAAGGCGGATTTGGTTGTAATCTGCCTTGTGGGCAGTGAAAAAATGGACGAAAGAATCCTATCGTTTTTTGGCGAGCGGAAGCAGCCGATGCTGATTCTCGGAACCAAAGAAGAATGCGAGACATACCGCTCTTATGCCGAGAAGTATTCCTGTGAGTTTGCAGTACGTCCGGTAACCTTGCAGACCATACTGAAAAAATGCATGATGTTATTAAAATTGGCAGTGGAGGAAGAACCGGCAGAGTGCAAAAAAGAAGAAGGAAGAGAGCGTAAGATAATCCTGGCGGTAGATGACAGCGGAATTCTTTTACGCAGTGTCAAGAAGATGCTGGAACCAAACTACGATGTGGTAGTGGCAACCTCGGGAGAAAAAGCGCTCAGTCAGGCCATAAAGACCCGGCCGGACCTGATTCTTTTAGACTACGAAATGCCCGGATGGGATGGCAAAAAAACGCTGGAAGAAATACGCGCCAATGAGGAAATCAAAGAGATTCCCGTATTATTTTTAACGGCAGTGGCGGACAAAGCCCACATCACTGCCGTATTGGGATTGAATCCGAGCGGTTATCTGCTAAAACCGATTGAACAAGTCAGATTGTTAGAAACCGTGGATGCGGTATTGGCGGGAGAAGTATAATACGCTACACCGGAAATACGCTGTGCCTGTTATAACTGTCCCGGTATTCACTCGGAGAAAGTCCGGTGACTTTGCGAAAGGCATTGGAAAAATTGTGGGCGTCACTAAAGCCCAGGCGGAAGGCAATTTGGGAGACCGGTTCCATGGTTTCGCTTAAGTCGGCCTTTGCCCGCTCCATCTTGATTTGCAAAATATATTGTTTTAACGAAATACCTGCCCGCTGCTTAAAAAAGGTGGTCAGGTATTTTTCGTTGTAGCCGAAATAATTTGCCACCTGGGACACTTTGAGGTTTTCCGTCAGGTGCCAGAAAACGTAGTCACAAATGTCCTGGTATAACTGCTCTTTAATAATTTTATTTCCGTAGGCAGGATAAATCTGGCCCTGCAAGGCAATTTCCGAAAGAATGGTACTGCAAAGATAACGGTTTAGCGTGAACTCACGGTAACGGCGGTCGGAATCCTGCAGCTGCTTCATCAGAATGATAATGCGGTCAGGGGAACTGAGCTTTCCCTGCTCCGGTAAAAGAAGCTGCCCGGGAACGTAAGATAAATCGGTATCGGATGGCAACAACTCGTGGTTGTTTTGCTCTTTGTTGTAACCGAAATGCATCCAGTAAAAGACGCAGTGTGAGGGCTTGGTGCCGTGTTCAAATTCGTTGGGGGGCATTAACAGATACTCGCCGGGAGTAACGGTATATTCTCTGGTGGAAGTTCCGATGTGAAGGATACCGTCTACAACGACAAATAATTCGTAGTCGGAAAGATTTCTGGTAAGGTGAATCCAGTTTTCATCTGCAGATACAAATGTTCCGCACCAATGATAAATGAATTCTTTTTCAGCGTCAAAGCGGATAAAGTCCATGTGGCACCTCCTTTTCTAAAATAATTATACAACGTTTTTACACCAGACGCAACTCTTAACGGAATCTTAACGGGTATACGAAAAAATAGTACATTTTTGTTAACTAATTTGTTCGTAAAGACAGAATTGCCTTGCGAAATAAGAGATAACGTAATATAATAAGGTTATACGTGGCTAACCAAAGAAGCAAAAGAGATGGTTGAAAAGAGGATTCTATGAAAGGGACAGATTTCAATAAAAAAATATTTGATATTGTAAGTAATGTTCCGGAAGGACAATTTGTCTTTATGGAAAATTTGGAAACTGGTATCTCTAACTGGTCCAAGGAAGCAGTGGAGTATTTTGGCCTGCCTGACACTAATTTCACCAACACTACAGGTGTGCTGAAAAAGCTGGTTCATCCGGACGATTTGCAGAAATGGGAGCAGGAAGTGGAAGATGTTCTTTCCATGCATAGTGACGGCTTTTTCTATACATATCAGATCAAAAATGCCAAGGGCGAGTATGTCCATTGTACCGGAAAAGGAAAAATAATTCAGAGCGAAAGCGGAGAGCCGCTGTTCTTTGCCGGTTCCATTACGGTGCACCAGGGAGAAGAAACCCATGACGCTATTACGGATTTACCTAAATTCCAAACCTTTTTTAAAGATGTTAGCCAAACAAAGAAGCGCAATCAGGAATGCATGGTGGCAGCTTTGGAAATTAAGCGCTTTAACAGCATTAATGCATTGTACGGATACAATTTCGGAAGCAAAACCTTATATGAGACAGCCCGTATTGTAAAGCAGACGGTAGGAAATAACGGAAAAGTATACCGGTTGGATGGTATCAGCTTCGGAATCATATTTTTTAATAACAATCTGGAATTTGTAAGAGAGGTCTTCCAGCAAATCAGAGAAAGCCTGGCTACATTTTCTCTGGATGGAGTAGCCCTCAACATCGAGATTTACGGTGGCGCTTTATATACAAAAAATTATAAAGTAAGTTCCCAAACCGTATATTCCTGCCTGTTATCGGCACTGGAAAAAGCAAAGGATGAAGATTCCTACGAACTGGTGGTTTTTGATGATGAATCTCATGAAACCAATTATAAAATGTTGGAACTGTTGGATGCCATTAAAACCAGCATCCGAAATGACTGCGAAGGATTCTATCTGTGTTATCAGCCGTTTGTGTCTACGGTAACCGGAAAAATTATCGGTGCAGAAGCGTTGATTCGGTGGCGCAGCAAAACATTCGGCGAAGTATCACCGGGAAGATTTGTTCCCCATTTAGAGTCCCACCCGTGCTTTTATGATTTGAGTATCTGGGTGCTCCGGCGGGCTTTATCAGACGTGAAGGAAATTATCCGGGACTATCCGGGATTCTTTATCAATGTCAATATGTCTTACAGTCAGTTAGAGAGACCGGAATTTAAAGACGAAGTGGTTGCAATTTTAAAGGAACTTGACTTTCCGGCAAAGAATCTGCAGTTGGAATTAACAGAGCGATGCCGGGATTTGGATATGAACTACCTGAAAGAGCAACTGGTATTTTTCAGGAAGCAGGGAATTAAAATTGCCCTGGATGACTATGGTACGGGAAATTCCACCATTAATCTTTTGTGTGATTTGCCGATTACCTGTGTGAAGATTGACCAGACATTTATTTTAAACATCCTGAACAAAGGAAGCAACCGTGTGGTGGTGGATTCCACCGTTCAGTGTGCAAAACGTTTAGGATTAAATGTTTGCCTGGAGGGTGTAGAAACCCAGGAAATCAAAGACTTCATCGGAAAATACTCAGCAAATTACCATCAGGGATATTTTTATTCCCGCCCGGTGGAATTTTCAAAATTCAAAGAAGTTATTACGGAAAAATGGCCGGTAAGTGAAGTGAGCCTCATCAAAGGCAACCCGAAGGACAATTTCGGTGTTGACAGCATTTTGTCCATGATTCCGGGAGGATTCTTTATCTACGCAGACAGTGAAACCGAAAAGATTTTAAGCGTAAATGAAATGCTTTTGGAAATTTTCGAGTGTGATACGCTGGATGAGTTTTTGGAATTAACCAAGGGCTCCTTCAAAGGAATCGTGCATCCGGACGATTACCAGGAAGTCAGCAGAAGTATTATAAAGCAAATCAGCGAAAGTAATGCAAATCTGGATTTTGTAAAATATCGTATTATTACAAAAACGGGAAAGGTAAAGCAGGTCCGGGATTATGGACATCTGGTACATAATGAAAGTGATGCTGATTTGTATTATGTATTTTTAGTAGAAGAAAGATAAAAAAGAACATTGCGGAATTGACCGCAATGTTCTTTTTTTGTAGCGGATATTTAATTTTGATAAAATATACGATAGACTTTTTCAAATGCGGCAGATAGCGGTTGAAAAAGCACCAGGGCAACGAAAAAATTTGCGATGCCGTGGATGATATCCATCATAAGGCCACTGGCAATCCAGGAAAGCCCCATGCTTACTCCGCCAGTGATAAAATACGGAACCGAGCAGAGTGTGCCAAAAAATAAACCGAAGAAACCGCTGATGAAAGCCCAGATGACCGGGCTCTTTTCTTCCTTCAAAAACATGGTGATTCCCCAAAGAATGGTCCAGACATACAGATACATGATCCACCAGATGCCAAAACCGTAAATCAGCCCTTCTAAGAGGGCAAAGATATAAATAATATACAGTGTTTTTTTCTTAAAAAACAGGGTATAGATAATAATCAGCAGGGAAATAACCTCAACATTGGGAAGGAAGGCCAGTCCTACCTGAAGGACCAATAACAGTGCGGAAAGCAGGGCAATCAGCACTAAGTCTTTTATCGAAATCTTCATTACCAGCCTACTTTGAGTGTGAATTCATAGTGTTCGCCGTCCGTAATCGGAGTCTGGTCTACACCATACATCCATTCTTCATTGTTGATGGTCAGGCACCACCATTCCTGGTTGTCACTGTTGGCGGTAACGCCGTTTACGGTGGTGACAAACAGACCATATTCGCTGGTGGAACCATCAATCATGCCTTTGTCAAGCAATGCTTCTCCTAAAAATTCAGCGTCGGTAGACACCTTGTGCTCTGTGGAAGAACCGTCTGCTAAAATAACTTCCAGTGTGAAGGATTTTTTTCCTTCTGTCCCATCGGGACGCAGTGCAAAAAAGATTGCACCAAATACGGCAACTACGACCAGGAACAGACCTGCCAGCAGTGCCACTTTCTTTTTGTTTTTCATTTTTAATTCTCCTTTACCATATCCTCGTGGTTTGAGTGTAATTCGATTTGAGCAGGTCTTCTGACTTACAGATTCAGTGTTTCCACAACGCCGTCATTGCCTTCCCAAAGAGCCGGTTCCGACTGCTCCTCAGTGACCTAGTATGACCGCTTTCTGCTTACAGCGGCGGGACCGCACAGGACTTTCACCTGTTTCCCTATTATGTCTGCCAACCAAAAATTTGGTCACAGACCACTCAAAACGGTATCAGTATAACACCGGAAAGAAGGAATGTCAAAAAATAAATCAGAGGGTATGTTTTTTGGGATTTGGAGAAAAACTAAGGATATGAAAAAATTGCAAAAGGAGAACAGCGGCATGAAAAATGAGAAGCATACCATGGAAGCGCTTCTTCAGGAGAAGAAGCGGGAAGTGCAACTGGACGAGGCATTTGAACTCAGTAATTCGGCATCCTTTACCGACTGTACCGGTTCGGTTCCGGCAGCCCCGGTGACAAAGGAACAGTGGGACAACTATGATGATTCCTATCACTTTCAACCGAAAACTGTAACGCAACAGAAACGGTAGCGGGGTGCTGCAGTAAAAAAATTGCAAAAGAAAATATCGGAAGCGGCATCCATGGTTGCAGGATGCCGTCTTTTGTGTTAAGATATCCACAAAATGGTTAGAAACGGAGAGTAAGGATGAAACGGCTTTTACATATCAAAATGACAACAACAAGAATTATTGTCCTTGGCTTTCTTGCAGGTATTTCCCTAGGCAGCTTTTTACTTTGGCTGCCGGTGTCTTCCAAGGCGGGGCAGGATATTTCTTTTGTGGATTCCCTGTTTGTAGCAACGACTTCCCTTTGTGTAACCGGCCTGACGCCGGTAGTTATGGCAGAGCAGTGGAGTTATTTCGGTCAGGCGGTAATCTTATTTTTAATGCAGTTTGGCGGCCTTGGTGTCATCACTTTTACCACTACAGTGCTTTTGTTGCTGGGGAAGCGGATTACATTGAAGGAACGGATGCTGATTCAGGATTCCTACAATTTGGACTCCATCTCCGGAGTGGTCAAAATGACAAAACGGATTGTTAAGGGAACGTTATTGGTGGAAAGCTGCGGTGCAGTGCTTTATTCGTTTGTATTTATTCCGCAGTATGGTGTGGCTGAAGGTATCTGGAAATCTGTTTTCCATGCGGTATCTGCCTTTTGTAATGCGGGTTTGGATACATTGGGCAGTAACAGCCTTATGGTTTACCAAACGGATGTTATAATTAATGTGGCAACCATGCTCCTTATTGTGTTTGGAGGTCTGGGATTCCCGGTATGGTGGGATGTTCTGGATGTTTTGAAACGGGCCAAAAGAAAAGAGATACTTTGGAGAGATAGTTTTTCAAAGCTGGGTGTGCATAGCAAATTAGTACTGGTAATGACAGCAGCATTGATATTTGGCGGCGGACTGCTGATTCTCCTGTTTGAGTACCATAATCCGGCCACCATCGGGGAGCTTTCCTTCGGGAATAAAGTGATGGTGTCTCTGTTTGAATCGGTAACATTGCGAACGGCAGGATTTCAGACCATTGCTCAGGAAAGCATGACGGAGGCATCTACTCTGTTGGCGTTAATGCTGATGTTTATTGGAGGCTCGCCTTCCGGCACTGCAGGGGGTGTAAAAACGGTCACAATGCTTATTTTAATCTTGTCCATGCTGGCAGCCGTAAAGGGCACGGATGAAGTTCGGGCATATCATCGTAAAATTTCCGATAATTATGTTCGCCGTGCAGTAGCGGTAATCGTAGTTTTTTTTGTGGCACTCATGGCAGTTGCCATGGCTCTTTCCATTACGGAGGACGGAAGCTTTGTTGATATTTTGTTCGAAGCAACTTCAGCGATGGCAACGGTAGGACTGACAAGAGGACTTACCGGCTCTTTAACAACAGCGGGCAAGTTGATTATTATAGTGGCGATGTATTTGGGCCGTTTGGGACCAATTACCATGGCTCTGGCATTTAATGCAAAACAATATGAAGGAAAGAAAACCTATGCAGAAGGCAAGGTTATTATCGGATAGGAGAATAGAAGATGGCAAAAAAAGACGGAAACGGCAGAAAAGAGTTTGTAGTATTCGGCATGGGTAAATTTGGTGCCAGCGTAGCAAAAACATTGGCAGACAATGGCTGTCAGGTAATGGCAGTGGATTCCGAGCAGAGTAAAGTAGAGGAAATTGCAGAGGACGTGACCTATGCAGTATGTACTGATGTTACGGATGCAGAGGCAATCCATTCTCTCGGCATCCGCAATTTTGACGGTGCCATTGTAGCTATTGGTGAGAACCTGGAGGCCAGTGTGCTGGTTACCATTATTTCAAAAGAAATGGGAATCCCATATGTGCTTGCTAAGGCACAGACAGAACTTCAGGCCAAGGTATTGAAAAAAGTGGGGGCAGACAAAATAGTTTTTCCTGAGAAAGAAACCGGTATCCGCATTGCCAATAATTTAGTCAGCGGTAATTTTTTCGATGCCATTGAACTGTCTACTAAATATAGTATGATGGATTTGGATATACCGAAGGAATGGATTGGAAAAACGTTACGGGAATTGAACCTCCGTGTTACTAAGAAAATTAATATTATCGGAATTAAGCGGGCCGCTGAATTTGAAATTACACCGGATCCGGATGCTCCGCTTCTGGAGGATGATGTACTGGTTATTATCGGAAGAAATCAGACATTGTCAAAACTTACAGGAGGACGTTAAGACTGATGATTACAAGTACATCCAATGTGCAGATTAAGCAGATTACTGCATTGTTAAAGAAAAGCAAGGAACGTAAAGAACAAAAAGCCTTTGTCATTGAAGGCAGAAAAATGTTTGAGGAAATCTGTCAGGATAAGTCCCGGGTAATCAAGGCTTATTTTTCAGACAGTTATGTAAAGGAACAATATGAAGGCCGGACCCTTCCGGATGTGCCATATGAAATAGTGGCAGATTCCGTATTTGATGCCATGGCAGAAACGGTAACGCCTCAGGGGGTGCTGGCCATTGTAAAAATGCCGGAATATTCTTTGAAGGATATGATTGCCAACGCCGGAACCCTGGTTCTTTTAGAAAATTTACGAGATCCGGGAAACTTAGGAACCATTATCCGGACGGCAGAAGCGGCAGGAGTGTCCGGGGTGATTTTAAGCCGTGAATCGGTGGATATTTATAATCCAAAGGTAATCCGTTCCACCATGGGAGCAGTGTACCGGGTTCCGTTTCTTTATGCGGAGGATTTTTTATCGCTGCTGCGGGAACTGAGAGAACAGGATGTGCGCCTGCTGGCAGCCCACTTAAAAGGGCAGAAAACCTTTGACAAGGCAGATTATTCAGGAAAGGTAGGAATTCTCATCGGAAACGAGGCCAATGGCCTTACGGATGAGGCGGCAGAGCTTGCAAACGAGAAGGTACTGATTCCGATGGCGGGTAGTGTGGAATCCTTAAATGCGGCCATTGCGGCGGCACTGTTAATGTATGAAGCATTCCGAAAACAAAAATTAGCATAACAGGGCGGGAGTGATAAAATTTTGTCGGATTTTGTCACTCTCTTTTTTTATTCTATTTCACGTTTCGACAAAAAATAACAGCGGAAAGGGTGTATGATGCGAATTGGAAATAAAAGTAAAATATAAACAATCGGAGGCAGGTATGGGACAAGTATTATATTACAGTACAATAACGGCATGTGCATTTGGATGTGCGCTCAGAGTGTTACTGGCAGGGTATTACCGGATGCAGCTTCGTGCATTAAAATGTATGAAGACAACAAAGAGTAAATGGATGAGGAAGTTAAAAGAGCAGTTTATTCTGCGGTACCAGGCTATGCTGGGCGTGCAGAATGTGGGAAGCTTTGTGGAAAAATTCTTTTCGGAACGTAAAGTTTTGGGAATTTCCGTGACGGCATGGACCGGATTACATATTCAGCTGGTTAGCTTCTGTTTGCTTCTGGGAGCGTCCTATGCATTATATCAGTGCGTAAAAGGAGCGGCAACGGAAATCGTGCTGATGGCCATGTTTCAGGGCATTTGGACAAGCGCACTGTTACTTTTGATTGACGGCTTTTGTATGGTGCCCGGTAAAGTGGATTCCCTAAAGCACGGAATGCAGGACTATTTGGAGAACTATTTACAGGTGCGGTTAGAGCATGAATATCATGTATGGGGAAAGAACCGGGAGGAACTGCGACAGACTAAGGCGGTGCTGGATGCCCAGATGCAGGTGATTGACGTAAAGGCCTACCGGAAGCAAAGAAAAGAAATCAGGAGTCAGGAAAAGGAGCAGGAGAAGCTTCGCAAGAGTGCTGACCGGCGTCAGAAAATTGCCATGGCAAAGCGTCGTCCGGAGGTGGAGCGGAAGGTACGTCAGGATGTTCTGCGATTGAAGCAGGAGGTGGAAAACCGCCGACGGTTGGAGGCTCAGTCTTTGGCCATGGCGGAAGTGGAAAAAAATACAAGCCGTCAGGTGGAGGAAATTTTACAGGGGATTTTGTAGAGGAAAAATAGCTTCGATTTCCCGGGAAAAAAGCATTTTGTGAATAAATTCAAAGAAAAAACACAAAATAAGCATGGTTTTTTCACAGATATGTGTTATAATAGTCATTGATATTGAACAAAAAGAGATGCTTGGAGAAGAAAATGGCTATTGAGGTGTTTAACCGGTATGAGAAAAAGTACCGGATCAGAGATGATACATACTATAAATTGCGGGAACGTCTGGCGGAGTTTATGGAGGCAGACGAGCATAGTAGGGACGGCGATTTTTATACCATATGCAATATTTATTATGATACGCCGGACAACTACTTAATCCGCAAATCCATCGACGGAAGCGTTTATAAAGAAAAACTCCGTCTTCGCAGTTACGGAGTGAAGGCGCCGGAGGATAAAGTATTCCTGGAAATCAAAAAGAAGTACAAAAAGCTGGTAAATAAGCGACGTACAAAGCTGGTGCTGGCAGAAGCATATCAATATATGCAAAGCAAAGAACGGCCGGAGCTTAAGCCTTATATGAATGCCCAGGTGCTGGGGGAAATCGATTATATGATTCACCGCATGGACCTGTCCCCAAAGGTGTTTTTGTCTTATGACAGATGCGCCATGTTCGGCAAAGATAATAAAGATTTCCGTGTTACCTTTGACCGCAATATCACCACCAGACGCTATGACCTTGGTCTGCATTACGGTATTTACGGTGATAAGCTGCTAGAGGAAGACGAGTGGATTATGGAAGTTAAAATTGACAAGGCAATGCCGTTGTGGATGACACAAATTTTATCAGAATTTCAAATCTATCCGGCATCCTTTTCAAAGTACGGCACAGAATATAAAAAGTTTGTGGCAAATGGCTGCAAAATAATAACGGAGGATAAAAAATTATGTTAGAACAGATTTTTGGAGTAGCGGCAGATACCACTATGGATGTGGGAAACACGATTACCTATATGCTGGTGGCAGCAGTATTTGGTTTAATTATCGGCGGAGTATATTTTGCGGTTTGTAAAAAAGAGCAGAGAAGCTTAAGCTTCTTTTTGAGCCTGGTAATGATTCCTGCAGTAGTTGCAGTGGTAATTTCCCTGATTGGCAGCAACGTGGCAAGAGCATTTTCCATCGCCGGTGTGTTTGCACTGGTACGTTACCGTAGTATTCCGGGTGACGGTAAAGATATTGCCTTTGTATTTATGGCAATGGCTTCCGGTCTTTCCTGCGGCCTCGGCTACCTGACCTTAGGCCTTACAGTGGTATTGGTGCTTTCTGTTGTGGTCGTAGTTGTAAATCTTCTGGGCAGATTCATTGTAAAGAGTGAGTGTCGTCAGCTTCGCATTCTTATTCCGGAAGATATGGATTATCAGGGTGTATTTGACGATTTGTTAAAAGAGTACACCACAAGAGCTTCGTTAGAACGTATTAAGACTACCAACATGGGTACGTTATATGAGTTAACCTATATGGTTTATTTAAAAAACGGTATCAATGAAAAGAAGTTTTTGGATGAAATCCGCACCAGAAACGGCAACCTGACCGTAATTATGAGCAAACAGGAGCCGGTACAGGCATTATAAAAAATAAACTTGGAAGGGAGAGCAGAAAATGCTTTCCCTTCTTTTCTGTTTGTGCTATTATTAAATACAAATTTATAAATGACGGCAGGAGGCAGGAAATATGAAATTTACAAAGATGCAGGGATGCGGAAATGATTATGTATATGTAAATTGCTTTAAGGAAACAGTAGAGAATGGAGCAGAACTGGCTGTTAAGGTCAGCAACCGTAATTTCGGTGTAGGATCTGACGGACTGATTTTGATTTGCCCGTCGGAGGTGGCAGACGTAAAAATGGTGATGTACAATGCAGACGGTTCCCAGTCCCAAATGTGCGGAAACGGTATCCGTTGTGTTGGAAAATATTCGTACGATTACGGAATTGTAAATAAGGACGTTATTACGGTGGAAACCCTGGCGGGAATTAAAACATTGCAGCTTCATGTGGAAAACGATAAGGTAGCAAGTGTTACGGTAGACATGGGAGCTCCTATTGTAAAGCCGGAACTGGTTCCGGTAGTGGCAGAGGGAGACTCAGTGATTGCAAGACCGGTAGAAGTTTGCCAAAAAGAATATGAAATCACCTGCGTTTCCATGGGAAATCCCCACGCCATTACCTTTGTGGAGGATACTTCCGCAGTGGAAATCGAAACCATTGGTCCGGTGTTTGAGCATCATCCGATGTTCCCGGAACGTACCAACACGGAGTTTATCCAGGTGCTGAGCGACCGGGAAGTCAATATGCGCGTCTGGGAAAGAGGCAGCGGGGAAACCTTAGCTTGTGGTACCGGTGCCTGTGCCAGCGTATATGCCTGTATGCTGAACGGAAAAACAAAGGAAGAGGTTACCGTGCATCTTTTGGGCGGCGACCTGCATATAAAGTATGATAAAGAAAGCGGCCATATCTTTATGACCGGACCTGCAGTTGTGGTATTTGACGGAGAATTGAAGTAATGAAGGAAGATGTGAAGCAGGAGCTGCTTAGTCTTAGCTTTTGCCTGGACCTACCGATACTGTTTGAAATGTTGTATCAGGGCCTGGTACTGAAAAATGGTCTCGGCACCGTTTATATGATGTTTTACGCAGCATTATTCGGCGGAGCAGTATATGTGATAACCGGTCTTTTGCCGGAGATTGCCGGAAAAATTGTATATTGTGTAGTAAACAGCGTGGTTTGGCTGTACTTTATGGTCCAGGTGATATATTACCACGTCTTTGAAGTGTTCTTTTCTTTTACTTCCGTGTTCGCAGTAGGCGGAGATGTCATGGATTTTAAAGGCACCATTTTCGGAGCAATCAGGGCAAACTTCGGTATAATTTTATTGTACCTTCTGGTTCTGGTGGCGTTTTGCATTTTCTTCTGTCTGAAATGCGACCTGGATAAAAAGAACTGGAAGCAGAGACTTCTCATGTTCTCCGGCTGGCTTCTTGCCATTCTTTTGTTCTATGGCAGTTTATATCTGGGCGGGACAAAAGAAAACGAACCGTACGGGCTTTATGTAAAGGAATGGAATGAAACCATCGGAGTCCGGAAACTGGGAATACTGGTGTTTGCAGAAAAAGATATCCTTGGCCTGGTGAAAGGGGATGATATGTCCGGAGAACTGGATGATATCGTGATTATAGACCGGCCGGTGGTACAGACGCCGGTACCTACCCATACACCAATACCGACCAACACCTCCACCCCAAGTCCGACGCCGACAGCGCCGGTAGAAGTTACTGTGGCTCCGGATGTAACCTTAACGCCGACACCGAGCCCTACCCCTACTCCAAGTCCGACGCCGACACCTACACCGGTGGATACATCGCCGAATGTATTAAATATCGATTTTACCGCGCTGGCAGAGGCAGAGAAGAATAAAGAAATTAAAACGTTGCATGAGTATTTTGCCAGCGAAGAATATACATTGAAAAACGAATATACCGGAATGTTTGAGGGCTATAACCTGATTTATATTACGGCAGAAGGATTTGCACCGTATGCCATGCAGGAAGGCCTTACTCCGACGTTGCTTAAAATGGCAAACGAAGGCTTTGTGTTCCGGAATTATTATGCCCCTCTTTGGATGACCAGTACTATTGACGGTGAGTTTGTAAACTGTACCGGACTTATTCCGGACCGGTTTTACAGCCTGCGCCGCATGATCGGCCACGATATGAGGTTTTGCTTTGGACATATGTTTGGGGCACTTGGTTATAAGACAAATGCCTATCATAATCATTCCTACTCTTACTATGACAGGGACGAAACTCATCCGTCCATGGGCTACACCTACAAAGGAAGAGGCAATGGATTGAATGTGAAAAACCAATGGCCGGGCTCTGATTTGGAGATGATGGAGCTGTCTATTCCGGAGTATCTGGGAAGCGAGCCGTTCCACACCTATTACATGACGGTCAGCGGACATATGGATTATGATTTCAACGGGAACCGGATGTCTTACAACAATCGTGATGTGGTAGAAAATCTACCGTATTCGGATATGGCGAAGGCATATATTGCCTGCAACTATGAGCTGGAAAAAGCCATGACCTATCTAGTGGAGCAGCTGGAAGCAGCCGGAGTGGCGGATCGTACCGTCATTGCCCTGGCGACGGACCATTATCCGTATGGGCTGGAAAAATCAGTGATTGATGAACTGGTGGGTCATGAAGTGGAAGAAACCTTCGAACTCTATAAGAGTACATTGATTATCTGGTCTCCTTCCATGGAAGAACCGGTGGAGGTAGATAAGTACTGTACCGCTATTGACATTGCACCAACCCTGGCAAATCTGTTCGGACTTTCCTATGACTCCAGGCTGTATATGGGAAAAGATATTTTATCTACGTCAGAAGGTCTGGTCATGTTCCAGGATAAGAGCTTTATTACAGACCGTGTGATGTATAATGCTAAAAACGGAGAAGTAACTTATCTTACAGAGGAGGAACTTCCGGAAGACTATGTCAAAATCATGAAGCAGATTGTAAGAAACAGGTTTAAAATCTCTAAGGGTATTATTGATTTGGATTATTACAGCTATCTTCCGAAAGATACCGCGAATTGACGTTCCAGGCAAAGCGTGGTAAAATGGAAACATCAATTTAGTTAGGATGGATATACATGAGGATTAAAAATATAAAAACATATTTCGTAATCGGAGGCATGATTCTGCTGCTGCTTGGATTGACCGGCTGTGCTCAAATGTTAGAAACAGCATCAGACCGTTTCGATGCTATGGTTGGAGACGTTCTGTCCGCCGGTCAGACGGGTTACGATGAAAACGGAAATGTAACGGTGCGTATTCTTACGGCCACTCCAACTCCGGGACCAACACTTTCCCCAACCCCTACGCTGACTCCGACACCGACACCAAGACCGGCTAATTTGGAGCCGGATGGTGAAAAGGTAGATGAATGGGTATATGCCAGAACGGCAGTGAACATCCGTGCAAAATGGAATGCAGAGTCTAATATTGTCGGCGGATTAAATGCCAATGACCAGATACACCGAGTGGCTGTTTTGGAAAATGGCTGGTCTAAAGTCAGCTACAACAGTGAATATGCTTATATTCGCAGTGATTATCTGACGATGCAACGACCGGCCACACCTGGAACGGTTCATCTGGATACTACCGAGTATGCATATGATGCAGTCCTTATGGGTGAAGATGTTTATATTCTGGGTGTACAAAATGTATTACAGAAACCGGACTTGCCTGCAGGACCGGAAATTACCTGTCTGACTATTGTGCTGAATTATTTGGGTGATTATGTTGATAAGGTGTTTCTGGCAGAAAATTACTTAACCATTGCGGAACCGGGCACGTCATCTCCGTATGTGGCATATCTTGGGGATCCCAAGGTGGCAGAAGGCAGTTATGGCTGTTATGCTCCGGTAATTGTGGATGCGGCAAATCGCTATTTTGCCGATAAGAACAGTAGAAAAAAGGCAAAGGATATCTCGGGCAGTACGTTGGAAGAACTTTTAGGCTACGTCAAAAACGGCAGCCCGGTTATCGTTTGGGGAACAACCAACCTGGTAGAGTCCAAAGTAACTGCTGAGTGGGAAGTAGAAGGTGAAATCATTCAGTGGCAGGGTTACGAACACTGCACGGTACTGATGGGATATAACCGCACCAGAGAAACCGTAATTGTGGCGGACCCGTTGCGCGGAATCGTAGAATTTGATATGGAAACTTATTATAAAAGATACCAGGAACAGCATTCCAATGCAGTCGTAATTTCAAACCGTTAAAAAAAGCTGTCGTGCTTTGACGCGACAGCTTTTAATTTTAGAGTGGTAATGTGATCAGTTTATTGATTGGTTCATACTTGTGATAAGAGATTCCTGCGGCATCAAACATCTTTCTGGCAGCAACGGCGGAATCGGTATCATGATATTTATCGGAGTAATAAACAACTTCCGCAACACCGGCCTGAATCAATGCCTTGGTGCATTCGTTACAAGGGAATAGGGTGGTGTATACCTTAGCTCCTTTGATATCGGCACCGGTATAATTTAGGATGGCATTTAACTCGGCGTGACAGACAAACAGATATTTTGTATCCAAAGGACTTCCTTCTCTTTCCCATGGGAACTCATCATCGGAGCATCCGGAAGGCATGCCGTTGTAACCGACGGAGAGAATTTTGTTATCTTTGCTGACGATGCAACAGCCGACGCTGGTGTTTGGGTCTTTGCTGCGCTGTGCGGACAGCAGGGCAATTCCCATAAAATAATCATCCCATTTTAAGTAATCCTGACGTTTCATATGAGTTCCGTCCTTTCTCTTTTCATTTGTATTCAGTGTATCATGAAATGCAATTCTTAACAAGCTTCTTCTGCCTGCTTTTTTGAACAAAATGAAGTATAAGAAGTACCGCACATCCAAGGAGGACGGTGGTAACGATAATCAGCGCACACTGCAGGAAAAAACGCTCCGGCAAAAACAAAATGATTGGATCCTCGGAGACGGAAAAAAGCCAGTCATCGTTGTTAAAAACAAGTTTATGGAACAGTACAAAAATTCGATTAAAATCAATGGCACAGGCCAGTCCGATCAGGAGCGGAAGCACGCAGACAATAATTGGTGAGGCAATCAGCCAGGATGTGCTGGCTCTTTTGTGTTGTATGTAAATCAGCCCCGCGAGAAAGAGAGGGGTGATGAATAAGAGCGCAAAAAACAGATTGAAAATAACTTTTACTTCCACGAAATGGGAGATGCCGCTTTTACTTTCCGGGAGAGACGGAAAATCCAGCTCTTCCGTAAAAAACGGACTGCAGTAGTCAATCAAGGCGTCGTAGTTTTCTTTAATTACCTCCACGGAATAGCCGGTCTCCGCAGAAATTCTATCCATACCCATATAGTAAAACGGACGAAAGTAAATGGCAACGGCCAGCCCCAGAGAAATGAAGAAAATTAAAAATAATATGCCGATGGCACCGTTGGTCAGCCAGGTAAATAACTTATTGGTTTTCATATAATTCTCCTGTTCAAAATAATAGTCTATAGTTGTATTTTAAAGGGTGACGCGGTATAATTCAATAGAGAAATGAAACTTTTGGCAGGAGATACTTTTATGGGATTTTTTCATAAGCTGAAAAAGTTAATTACGGCATCCACAGGTACTAAGATTGCAACTGTGGCAATTGTTCTGGTGCTTCTTGCCGGAAGTATTGCAGGAATCGTATATGCTGCCGTTGCAAACCGTCCGGAGTTTGTGGTGGGAAAGGCCTTTGTAAAAACATTTGCTTCAGAGGAAGATACGGCGGAAGAAGTGTTTGGGATAAATACTTTGCTGAAACTTTTGGAAACCCGGGGAACAGAATGGGGGGTAGAAGCTAAAGTAAAAGACATTCCGCTGGATGTGGGATTTGACACCTTTACTATTCCTAATGCGTCTGTCGGTGTTGTGTTTCGCGATAATCCGGAAGGAGAGCGTAATGTCGACCTGGAAGTAAAAGTGGCCGGGACAAGCCTTTTAAAAGGCAAAGTGTACGTGGATGCAACACAGGTGCAGGTAAACCTGCCAAAACTTATGGACTCGACTTTGGCAGTGAACTATGGAAGTGAAACCTTCAAGGAGGACTTGAAGGACTCGTATTTAGTTGACTATTTTGGTATTTCGCAAAATATGTTGGATTGGATTCCGGACCATTCGGAAAAACAATCGGAAGAACCAGGCAAAAACAGTGAGCAAGAGAACTTATTGCTCACCTGCCTGAAAAACAATTTTTCTGAGGTGAAACTTGAAAAAGCAAAAGACACCCTGCTTCCCGTCGGGACGGAAAATATTAAATGCCAACTATATACCATGATGCTGGCTAGAGGAGATGTTTCCGGATTCTTATATGAATACAGCCTCGGAGTGAAGAATTATGTGAAGGAAGTTGCAGCCGGGTACCATCTGGATGAAACTGAAGTAGAGTACATTTTCCAAAATGCCGATAAGGTAATTCGTGAAATCCGCGGGGCAATTAGTGACGTTCCGGTAAAAATTTATATTTATAAAGGCCGTGTGGTAAAGGTGACAATGGACTGGGAAATGAACTGGTTACTGGAACAACCGACAAAAGGCGGTTTGGAATGGAATTTTGCAACAGAAGGGAATCCAACCGAGAATATGCAGTTTGTGTTGATTCTGCCTCTTCATAGGGACGCGGCACTGAAAGACGTGCCTCAGTGTGTGGAGATTCACTATAATGTGGTAACTGAAAACACGGAAGACGGATATACGGTAACGGTGGAAGCCGTATATAACGGGAAGCCGGTGAGCATATCCTTTGATTATAATAAATCGGAGGGGGATTTTACCTGCCAGACGGCGTACGGTACAACCGTGCTGGAACTGAATGGCGTTTTTAACCAGGTGGAAAAAGGTAAAAAACTCAGTTTTGAAATAGAGGAATACAAATGCACGCAGGACGAACTTATCGAGGAACAGGAAATCGAAATTAAAGTTTATCTGCAGGTACCGGAAACAAAAGTTTTTCCACTGGATGACAAGCCTTCCGATATATTAAAAATGGAGCAGGAAGACTTCGAGGCGATAGGAAATGAAATTAAGGAAAATCTCTACAAAAAGGTGTTTGGTATGCTAGGGCTCTTTTCATAGTTCCGGAAGAGGAAATGCAGTAGAGCGGGTTTGAGGAGCAAGAAATGGGAATGTTTTCAAAAGCATGGGGAGCTGTCGCGACGACGGTAACAACAAAAATGATAACGATGGCAACCGTTGTGGCTGTGTTGGTCGGCGGAATGGTGGGCCTTACTTATGATGCCCCTTTTAGCAGTGCCGAAGCTGCAGTTGCAATGGCAGCGAAAAAAACATTTGTCGGTCAAAGCGACTCTTTGGAGGAGGTTTTTGGAATCGGGGAACTGACTTTGGCTATGCAGCAAAAAGGAGCGGAGATTTTGGCGGATGTAGTTATACCGGAGATTTCCTTAGAAAATCTGGGACTTCCGGGAAAATACTTAGCGGATGTGGATCTTCAACTGGTCACTAAGATAACGGCCCAAAAGGAAATCGGAGCGGTATTAGACGTGTCTGCAGCAAATAAGATATTGCTGACGGGAAACGTGTATGTAAATGATACACAACTGCAGCTGACCGTTCCCAAATTGTCGAAATCGGTATTTACGTTAAACCATAAAGATCAGGAGCTGGAATCAAAATTAAAGAACTCCTATGCGGTAACGTATCTGGGGCTTACCGAGGAACAAATAAAGACTTTTACAGAGTATCTTCCGAAACAGACAGCATTAATTTCCACAAAAGAGGTGCAAAAAAAATTGTGGGAGATTCTGACGGAAGCATATAACAGGAATTTGTCCGATACAGAAATTACAAAAGCAGGAGAGGAAACGTTCTATAAAATGGGACGGGAACAACACTACAAAATATATGCGGCCGAAATGAACGCCACGGAAGTTGGCGCATTTTTAGAGGACGCACTTTCCATGATAAAAGAGTACGGAAAAGAAGTTTGCACTAACTTCCGGATGACGGAACAGGAAGTGGAAACGGCATTTGCAGAAAGCTCAGCTCTTGTATCTAAAATTAAAGAAAACCTGCGTAATTCGGTTTTTGTTAAAATCTACGTTTGCGACGGACGGATTATAAAAGCAACTGCAGACTGGTCAATGAAAATACGGCCGCAGAACGGAAAGCTTACAGAACCGGGTAGTCTGGCAGTGGATTTTGCAACTCAGGGAAATCCATTGGAAAACATGTCTATAGTGTTGCATACGCCGGTTCATCAGGATGCTGCGGCATCGGCGGATATTCCGGAACGGCTGGATATTACCTGTCAGATTACAACCGCAAATGCGTCCTCCGTCTACAATGTAAATTACCGTGTGGATTATAATGGCACACCAATGAAGCTGGCATTTGAATATAGCAAACAGGACGGAGGGTTTACCCTGGCAGCCTCGACAGGGCAGCAGTCTTATACGGTAACCGGCGTTGTGAGTCAGATAAATAAAGGAAGCAGCCTGGAATTGATACTGAATACGTTCAAGCATACAGAAGGAAATCAATCTGAGGTAAAGGAACTGAATGCCACGGTTTCCGTTAAAGTATGGTCAGGAACGGTTGCTCCGCTGACAGGAACAAAACGGCAGGATGTGCTTACCATGAAGGAAAGTGATTTTACTGCCCTGGAAAAAGAAATTACAAAGAATGTGACCAAATTACTGTTTAGTATTATGGGACTGATAAAATAAAACAAGAGGGAATCCGATGTAGATTCCCTTTTGTTATTTTATGCTCTGATATCAAAGGTATACCGGTTTAATCCTCCCGGTGCGTGTTCCTCTAAAAACTGTTCCAGTAAGGTCGGAGCAGCTTCCTCCGACGGTTCCCGGACTGTAACCTCAGACTGCAGGGTATAGCCCTTTTGGGCTAAGGCTTCGGTGAGCTTTGGAAGTTCTGTGCGGACCAGGTCACCGGATTCTTTGTCTGTCATGGAGAAACGGGTAGTGACGTGGTTTCCTGACAGGGTAACGTAAATATCCGTGGTTCCCAGTGCCTCTAATTCCAGATGGAGCAGGGCACTTAAACTGTCGGAGGGCCGGGACCCCTTTTTTCTTTCGTATACGTACAGTTCGCCGTGAGCCGGTGTTTCCCGGAACTTTAACGGCAGCTGCACATACGGAAATACATTATTGACTGCTTCCATGAAAGAAAGGTTTTGACGCATTTGCTTTGGCGCATTGGCGCCGTTATGCTCTGATGTCTGTTCGGCCACCTTTTGGGCGAATTGTTCTAATTTGGTCAGTTTTTCATTCAATTCATCGTAGTATTTTTGCACTTTTTCCGGCTCGGCAATATCCTCCGGCTTTAGCAGGAAGGAATTTAAGAAATCCTCCGGGAGAGGCTCGGATTCTCTTTGGATGGTATGCTCTGCAGGAGGAAGAGAAGTATCCCTGGTGTCGGAGGCTTCCGGCGTGTTTGCAGGAGAAGCTGTTACGGCATCAACTGTCTGCTGCATGGTTTCTGCTTCCGGTTTGGCAACTGTCTGTTCCGGCAGCGTGGCAGCCGGGGCAGTATTTGGTGTATCCCCCGGGTTTGATGCAGGTGTCTGAGCTTTGGAATATGCGGTAGTTTCCCCAAGGACCAGTTGCTTTAATTCCTGCAGGACTTCCTGCCTGAAGGGACCTTCCGGCAACTGTTTTATGGTTTCTGTAAGGTTTTGCAGCATGTTCTGCGCCTGGGTCAGTAATTTGGCAGTTCTGTCCTGATAACCGGCAAACTGTTCCACGTTTTCCTTGGTGACCGGGATGTGGTGCAGCTCCATTAAAATTAAATCCTTTACCGGAAGTTCCGGGTGTTTGGCGGATAAGGAGAGATAGTGCCGGATATTGGACTCGCTTACCGGCTGCTGATGGGCTAAAAGCTCCGTGACGATGGATACGCTCCGCTCGGTTTTTGTGATGTTGGCAGCAGTTAAGGCCTTGTCAATCATTGGGTTTTCGGCAGGAGTGTCTTCCTTGGCAAGCTTTAACAGAATCTGGTCTTCCGTGGTTTGGGCAACGAAGAATTTGGCATTCTGACCGATGGAAAGGTCCAAAGTTCCTTCGGTACGGGCAGAAACAGTTGCGCCGTTTTCTAACAGTACCATAATCTGATTGGCGCGCAAATCAAGCACTTCCCCCCGGAGAAGCTGGCCCTGGGTAACAGTGGTCTGGTTCATCATTGTAGCTGCTTTGGCCGGAGTAAGGTTTTTTGGAAGAATGCTATTCGGTTTTTCCTGCTTTGGCGGTTTGTAGAGATTCGCCATCATGTGGTCAATGAGTCCCATGGTATTCTCCTGTTTTTATACTAATTTCTGGAACACTTTTCTGCGTCAATAGCCAACACCAGCATCAGGGCGTAGAGAGCGTCCTGCGGGTTGACCACGTCGATGGAGTAGGTGTCGGTCCAGTTGAATAATTCTTTGGTTACGGTAGCTACGGTAGAGCCGTAGGAGTTTACAATTTGATAGTCCCACTCGAAGAAGTCCCCTTCAATATGCCAACCGTTAAAATCGATATCAAAGGCAGGCTTGAAGAAGGTGAATTCTTTTTGAATACAGCCTAAGTATTCCCGCTCGTTTCCAAGGTAGAGTTCAAATCTCGGAAGAAACGAAAACACTTTTTCCCGCAGGGTTGCCACATGGGTGCCGAAGGCATCATGGATATGTAAGCAATGGCCCCAGGCAAGCTGGCCCTCCACGGTGTATACGGTATTGCCGCTTTCATCAAAAATATCATAACTGTCTAACCAGGAAAAAAATCGTTGTTTAAATAAAAGTTTCATAAAGAAATCTCCTTTCCCAATATATATCGGTTTCATTTTATCATAAGTTATGGAATTTTAAAAGAAAAGATGATAAAATAAGGACAGAGATTGCATGTTGTGATAAATCGGGAAAAGGGAGGTAATAATTCATGAGATATCCGGGCAATTTACAGGAAAACGGAACCATCGGCTTTGTGGCACCGTCCTTTGGCTGTGCCATAGAACCGTACCGTTCTGCCTTTATAAATGCACAAAAAAAGTTCCGGGAGATGGGATACGGACTTCAGCTGGGACCAAACTGCTATGAGGGCAAAGGAATCGGCATCAGTAACACGCCAAAGCTTTGCGGAAAAGAATTAACAGAGAGCTATTTGAGCAAAGAAAATCAGGCAATTATATCCTGCGGCGGCGGAGAACTGATGTGTGAGATTTTAGATTATGTGGATTTTGAAAAAATCAAAGCGGCGGAGCCAAAGTGGTATACCGGTTATTCCGACAATACCAATTTTACTTTTTTGCTGACTACCCTTTGTGATGTGGCATCTATTTACGGCCCTTGTGCCGGAACCTATGGAATGGAGCCCTGGCATCCGTCGGTGCAGGACGCGTTTGACCTGATGACCGGAAAGAAAACTACGGTGGCCGGCTATGACGGCTGGGAAAAGGAATCCCTCAAGGATGCGGAGCATCCGCTGGAACCGTATCATATTACGGAAAAACGGGTGTTAAAGGTGTACGACCCTGCCACGGGCGAGATTTCTGAAAACGGCAGGGCGGATATTTCCGGCAGACTCATCGGGGGCTGTCTGGATTGTCTGGATATGCTGGTGGGCACGAAATTTGACAAGGTACAGGAGTTTGCTGAAAAATATAAAGAAGAGGGCATTCTCTGGTTTTTGGAAGCCTGCGATTTAAACGTAATGTCCATCCGTCGGGCAATCTGGCAGTTGGAGCACAGTGGCTGGTTTCACTATACGAAGGGCTTTTTAATCGGCCGTCCGTTATGCTTCGGGCAGGAGATGATGGGGCTTGATCACTACAGTGCCGTTACGGGAATTTTGGGCAAGTACAATGTGCCGATTATCCTGGATGCGGATGTGGGACATTTTGCACCGATGATGCCGTTAATCTGCGGAAGCCTGGCAAACATTAAGGTAAATAAAAATGATATTACGATTGAGATGAAATAAAAGGAAGTCATCATGAAACAACTGCTGTTACGTAAGAGAAACTTATTATTACTTCTGATTCCGCTGGGGATTTTCATGACGTGGTGGGCAAAGACAAACAGTACGGTGGCAGAAAAGGTTTTTGCCACCGGCATTTATAAAGTATTATCCCAGGGCATGGGCCTGCTTACCGGCTGGATTCCGTTCTCGCTGATGGAACTTATTATCATTGTGGGTCCGGTAACGGTGCTGATACTGATTATCCGTCAGTTTGTACGGATTGTCCGGACACGGCGTTTTTTGCTGTTCATGACCATGGTGCAAAACCTTCTTTGCCTGATCGCGGTAATTTTCTTTGGCTATGTACTGCTTTGCGGTGTCAATTATCATCGCTATCCCGTGGCATACCATCTGGACCTTCAGGTAGAAAACTCCTCCGTAGAGGAATTGGAAGGACTTTTAATAGAGCTGGCAGACAAAGCCTCTGAGCTTCGGGCAACGCTTACCTCTGAGGATGAGAGGGGTGTGTATGTACTGCCGTATTCGGAGCGTGAACTGGGAAAAGAAGCAAAGAAAGCCTACCTTGCCCTGGCAGAGGAATATCCGGTGTTCGGCGGCCTGTACCCAAGACCAAAGCACGTGTTTTTCTCTCGTTTAATGTCCTATACGGAAATTACCGGAGTGTTTACCCCATGGACCATGGAAGCAAATGTAAACATTGATATTTCCCCGTATTCCATTGGCGCCACCATGTGTCATGAACTGGCACATTTGCGGGGCTTTATGCGGGAGGATGAGGCAAATTACATATCCTACCGGGCCTGCATGGCATCGGATTCTGCGGATTTGCAGTACAGCGGAACGATGCTGGCCCTGATATATACGGGAAATGCTTTGTACCGTCAGGACGCAACAAAATACTCCGAAGTGTATTTTGTACATTACAGCGAGGCGGTTATCCGGGATCTCCGGGCCAATAATGAGTACTGGAAGCAGTTTGAAAAGCCGGTGGTAGGAGATACCACGGTGGGTGAGATTGCAGAAAAAGTCAACGACACTTATTTAAAAATCAATGACCAGACCGACGGCACAAAAAGCTATGGCCGGGTGGTGGATTTGTTGCTGGCAGAATATAAACAAAAACAGGGTATTGCAAAATAAAAGGGGAAAAGAAAGATTCCCCTTTTATTTTTATGAAAATTATGTTATGATATAGGATATGATAGCCTGCGTGTATCTTGCGGGCATAAATCAAAGCTGAACAAGTAGAAAGGCATGGAAAGAAACATGGCTGAAGAAGTAAAAGATGAAGTAAAAGAAGTAGTATCCAAAAATTTTATTGAAATGATTATTGAAAAGGATTTGGCAGAGGGCAAACATACCCAGATTGTAACCCGTTTCCCACCGGAACCAAACGGTTACCTTCACATCGGACATGCAAAATCCATTTTATTAAACTACGGACTGGCAAAAAAGTACGGCGGAAAATTCAACCTCCGTTTTGACGACACCAACCCAACCAAAGAAAAAACAGAGTTCGTTGAGTCCATCAAGGCAGATGTTAAGTGGGTTGGCGGCGATTTTGAGGACAGACTGTTCTTCGCATCCGACTACTTTGACCAGATGTACGAGGCTGCCGTTAAGTTAATCAAAAAGGGCAAGGCTTTCGTCTGCGATTTAACAGCAGAAGAAATCAGAGAATACCGCGGTGACTTTGAGCGTCCGGGTAAGAACAGCCCATACCGCGACAGAACCGTGGAAGAAAATTTAGCATTATTCGAAGCTATGAAAAACGGTGAATTTGAAGACGGTACTAAGGTACTTCGTGCAAAAATCGACATGGCGTCTCCTAACATCAACATGAGAGACCCGGTTATTTACCGCGTAGCAAGAATGACCCACCACAACACCGGCGACAAATGGTGCATTTACCCAATGTATGACTTCGCTCATCCGATTGAGGATGCCATTGAAGGAGTTACCCATTCCATCTGTACATTGGAATTTGAAGATCACAGACCTCTCTACGACTGGGTAGTAAGGGAATTAGAATATCCAAACCCACCGCAGCAGATTGAGTTTGCAAAGATGTACTTAACCAACGTTATCACCGGTAAGCGTTACATCAAGCGTCTGGTAGAAGACGGCACCGTTGACGGCTGGGACGATCCGCGTCTGGTTTCCATCGCAGCGCTCCGTCGCCGCGGCTTTACACCGGAATCCTTAAAATTATTTATGGAACTTTGCGGTGTGTCCAAGGCAAACAGCTCGGTGGACTATGCTATGCTGGAGTATTGTATCCGTGAAGACTTAAAGCTTAAGAAGAACCGTGTCATGGCAGTACTTGATCCGGTAAAGCTTATTATTGATAATTATCCGGAAAATCAGATTGAGTATCTGGATGCTCCGAACAACTTAGAAAATGAAAGCTTAGGCGAAAGAAAGCTCCCGTTCGGCAGAGAGATTTACATTGACCGTGATGACTTTATGATTGAACCTCCAAAGAAGTATTTCCGCCTGTTCCCGGGCAATGAGGTTCGTCTGATGAACGCTTACTTTGTAACCTGTACCGGTTACGAAACCGATGAAAACGGCAAGGTAACCGTGGTTCACTGCACCTACGATCCGGAAACAAAGAGCGGTTCCGGTTTTGAAGGAAGAAAAGTAAAGGGTACTATTCACTGGGTGGCAGCAAAAACTGCAGTTCCTTGTGAGGTTCGCTTATATGAAAACCTTGTAGACGAAGAAAAAGGTGTGTACAACGAGGATGGAACCGTAAACTTAAATCCAAACTCCAGAACCATCTTAACAAACTGTTATGTAGAGCCAAGTGTGGCAGACGCAAAAGCGTACGACAGCTTCCAGTTCCTGCGTAACGGCTACTTCTGTGTGGATTGCAAGGATTCCACACCGGAGCATCTGGTATTTAACCGGATTGTTTCCATGAAGAGCTCCTACAAACCGCAGTAATGCGATGTAACATAAGAGAAGTGTTTTCGGAGGTGTAACATGGCCAATATATTTTCAGGACTGGAGTCTTTGGGACTCGGCAATCTGTCCGAAATGAAGCTGTTTGAACATAAAGAAAAAGAAAAGGCAGAGGCAAAAAAATCCGCAGAACCGGCAGAAGTAAAAGAGGAAGACTTGCTTTTTGACAAGCATTTTACCTGCAAGGTGTGCGACAAGGAATTCAAGTCAAAGATGGTGCGTACCGGTAAGGTGAAGCTGATTGGTTCCGACAATGATTTGCGTCCAAAATACCAGCACGTGGACTCTTTAAAATACGATGCCATTGTTTGCCCGTATTGCGGCTATGCGGCCCTGAACCGTTTCTTTAACTATATGACGGACACTCAGGCAAGACTGATTAAAAACAATATTTCCGCCAACTTCAGAGGTCTGAAGGAAGGTGAAGATATCCTCACTTACGATGAGGCAATCACCAGACATAAACTGGCACTGGTAAACGCAGTTGTAAAACATGCCAAGGCAAGCGAAAAGGCATACACCTGCTTAAAGCTTGGCTGGCTGTGTCGTGGTAAGGCAGAAAGCCTTCCGGAGGACACACCAAATATAGAAGAAGTTAAAAAAGAACTGACTGCGCAGGAAAAGGATTATATGGCTAATGCCTACGAAGGATTTATGGAGGCTTTTTCCAAGGAACCGTTTCCAATGTGCGGCATGGATGAGTTAACCATGACTTATCTCACTGCCGACCTGGCAAGACAAATCGGAAAGTATGACGAGGCACTCCGCATGATAGCCCGTGTACTTACGGCAAGAGATGCTAATGACCGTATTAAGTCCAAGGCAAGAGACATGAAAGACTTAATTCGTGCAGAAAGTGGCAAGGAAGAATAATACGACTGGTCAGAAGGTGACGTTTGCGAATCGTAGCGTCACCTTCTTTCGGGTTATAGGAAAGGAGTAAATATGAAGGAACAGTTATATACCATTCCGGTAAATGAGGCGTTTGCCTTGGACTGTGAGTGTCCGGTTTGTGCCATGCATCATAAGCTGAAGGAAGATGCGCTGGATTTTACCCTGGGACCAAGCTATATGGAAGATGATATCCGTATGGTAACCGACAAGGTGGGCTTTTGTAAGGAACACGTGCAGGAATTATATAATAAACAAAACCGCCTGGGACTTGCTTTAATGTTAAAAACCCATGCAGACAAAACCATCCGGGACGTGTCCAAACTGGTAAAAAATTATAAGCCGGCAAAGCCGGGACTGTTTAAGAAGGATACGGAAACCAATCCGTTGTTAACACATCTGGAAGAAGTGGAACACAGCTGTTTTGTGTGCAACAAAATCAACAATGTGTTTGACCGCTACATTGCAACCATCTTTTTCTTATATGAAAAGGAATCGGATTTCAGAAATACGGTGGACAACTGCAAGGGCTTCTGCTCCCGGCATTATGCGTTATTGCTAAAAGAAGCACCAAAGCAGCTTTCGCAGAAATATGTGGAAGATTTTACGAATGCTCTGCATAAATCTTATATAAAGGGGTTGGAGCGCGTACGGGATGATTTGTCCTGGTTTATTGACAAGTTTGATTACCGGTATACCAATGAGCCTTGGAAGAATTCAAAAGACTCACTGCAGCGCATGATGATGAAGCAGAACAGTCTGGAATATTTCCCGGAGGAAGGGAAAAAATAAATTTTTTATAAAATAGGTCAAAAGTCCTATTTTATATTGCAGAAGTTGTGATAATATAAGTATAACGAATTTAGCACTCAAACCAAAGGAGTGCTAACAAAGGCATAAACAAGGAGGATGTAAAATGAGATTAGTACCATTAGGAGATAAGGTTGTTTTAAAGCAGTTACTGGCAGAAGAAACTACAAAGACCGGCAATGTATTACCGGGTCAGGCAAAAGAAAAGCCACAGCAGGCAGAGGTTGTAGCAGTAGGACCGGGCGGTGTGGTAGACGGTAAGGAAGTTACCATGCAGGTTAAGGTTGGCGACAAGGTTATTTATTCCAAGTATGCCGGCACAGACGTAAAGCTTGGTGATGATGAGTACATCGTAGTAAAGCAGAACGACATCGTTGCAATTGTGGAAGACTAAGAAAATCGCGATTAATGCAATTTGAATTTCTAGGAGGATTTTAAATTATGGCAAAAGAAATTAAGTACGGTGCAGACGCAAGAGTAGCGTTAGAGGCCGGTGTAAACAAGCTTGCAAACACAGTAAAGGTAACATTGGGACCAAAGGGCAGAAACGTAGTATTAGATAAGTCCTTCGGCGCTCCGCTTATCACCAATGACGGTGTTACCATTGCAAAGGAAATTGAACTGGAAGATGCATTCGAAAACATGGGTGCACAGATTGTGAAGGAAGTTGCTACAAAGACCAATGACGTTGCCGGTGATGGTACCACAACAGCTACCGTTCTTGCTCAGGCAATGATTAACGAAGGTATGAAAAACCTGGCAGCAGGCGCTAACCCAATCATTTTGAGAAAGGGTATGAAGAAAGCAACGGACTGTGCTGTAGAAGCTATTTCCGAAATGAGCTCCGTAGTAACAGGCAAGGAGCAGATTGCTAAGGTTGCCGCTATTTCTGCCGGCGACGAAGCAGTTGGCGAAATGGTAGCAGACGCCATGGATAAGGTTTCCAAGGACGGCGTTATTACTATTGAAGAATCCAAGACCATGAAGACTGAGCTTGATTTAGTAGAAGGTATGCAGTTTGACCGCGGTTATATTTCCGCATACATGGCAACCGATATGGATAAGATGGAAGCTAACCTTGACAGCCCATTTATCTTAATTACCGACAAGAAGATTTCCAACATTCAGGAAATTCTCCCTGTATTAGAGCAGATTGTACAGTCCGGCCAGAGACTTTTAATCATCGCTGAGGATATCGAAGGCGAAGCTCTTACCACTCTTGTTATCAATAAGTTACGCGGTACCTTCACTGTAGTTGGTGTTAAGGCTCCGGGCTACGGCGACAGAAGAAAGGCAATGCTTCAGGATATCGCTATTTTGACCGGCGGTACCGTAATTTCCGACGAACTGGGTCTTGATCTTAAGGACGTAACCCTCGACCAGCTTGGCCGTGCTAAGTCCGTAAAGGTGCAGAAGGAAAACACTATCATTGTTGACGGCGCAGGCGACCCTGCAGAAATTGCTGCGAGAGTAGCTCAGATCCGTGCACAGATTGAAGAAACCACTTCTGAATTTGACAGAGAAAAGCTTCAGGAAAGACTTGCCAAGTTGGCAGGCGGTGTTGCTGTTATCCGCGTTGGTGCTGCAACAGAAACTGAAATGAAGGAAAACAAGCTCCGTATGGAAGATGCTCTTGCGGCTACAAAGGCTGCGGTAGAAGAGGGCATTATCGCAGGCGGCGGCTCCGCATACATTCACGCATCCAAGAAAGTCGCAGCTCTTGCAGCTTCCTTAGAAGGCGATGAAAAAACAGGCGCAAACATTATCCTTGCAGCTTTAGAAGCTCCGCTTCGTTGCATCGCTGCAAATGCAGGTTTAGAGGGTTCCGTAATCGTAAACAAGATTCGTGAATCTGCAGTCGGTACCGGCTTCAATGCTCTTACCGAGCAGTATGTAGACATGGTTGCTGACGGCATTCTTGACCCTGCAAAGGTTACAAGAAGTGCACTCCAGAACGCTACCAGCGTTGCTTCCACTTTCCTTACCACAGAATCTGCTGTGGCAAACATCAAGGAAGAAGCTCCTGCAATGCCAGCCGGCGGTATGGGCATGGGAATGTAATTCAGTTGAATAAAGATTAGAGCATGAAGGCCCATGAAATCACAGATTCCATGGGCCTTCAGTGATTTCTTTCCCACCACTTTTCTCTCCCGACTCAGCTGCTTTCCACGGGGGCTTGCCGGTGCGGCTTTCTTTTACGAGGACTATGTCTGCTTTTTGGTGTTTTGCAAAAACTCATCGTCGGGTGATATGATGTTTTTGATATATGGTTCGTTCAAAACATCCTGCGGATGTACTTTTAAGAAAAAGTCAGGGCCTGTCAGACACACGAGGTGTCCACAGACCCTGAAACTTTTTCTTAAAGGCGCGTGAGCGCCTTTTGAACAATCCAAATGCCAAAGATGCAAATTCACCCTCCGACTCAAACAGTTTGCCAAAACACCAAACGCATCCATATCGTAACGAAAACCACCCCGGAGCCGCCGGGAAAGCACTGAACGTCGGTGCGGGAAAAGTGGTGGTAAAGGCTGTGCTGTTATAGGCAATAAATAGATTTCTTTACTCAAACCACTTCACTTTCAAAATAAAATTTTTAGCATTAGAGAATCCTGCTTTGCCATAAAACTTTTCATGCATTTCATCATTGACTGCCTGAAGTTCAATACAAGCCGCGCCGGCTTCTTTGACCTTTTCTTCCAGTGCTGCAAGAAGCATACTTCCTAACCCTTTATTCTGATATTGGGATGCAATAATAATTTCTTCCAGGGTATAACCCACGATATCATCGTATTGCTTAAAATATCCCATAACAAAGCCACACACCGCAGCATTATCATCCTTCATGAGTAAGGAGAAGGAATCATCCATGGTTACTACTTGCTTGATTCTCTTTTTTGCGGTAGCTTTTGTCCAACAACTGTCTTCGTAATTATTGTAATATTCTATATACAGAGGAAGAACCAAGTCAATGTCCTCTATATTCATTTTCTCTATTTGCATAGTCGTTACTCCTTTATAGAAATTAGTTTTTTACCATTCTTTCTGCACCAGCTCCAAAACCCTGTTTTCCCTGTCCAGCATTCCTCGAAAGGTAATGATGTCATTCTTTTCTAAATGGTCTGCGGTATTGTTGACGGTAATTGCGTGTTTGGCAGGTACAAATTCTAAAACAAATCGTTCCTCGGCTTCGTATGCGTCTAATTCCTGTGCGACAGGTGTTGGCTCTGCTTCACAAATGAAATAATAGTTATCTTGAATAAAAATATCCTCGTATTTGCCTTTTTCAATTCGGCGGACATATCCAAATTCTTTTATGGTATCCGGAATAACTATCAATCCGCTTTCTTCACGAACCTCCCGGATTAAAGTTTCTTCTAAGGATTCTCCCGGTTCTATTCCGCCGCCCGGCAACTTATAATAGTTATATTTTTGACTGTGCATCATGGCAATCATCCCATTTCTTAGGATAATTCCTCTGACCGATGGCCTTTTTCCTACCGTGCCGTTAGGGTCATAATTCTTTTTATCCAGGACAAATAATTCTCTCATAAAGCCTCCGTAATTTACTTGTAGTTATTTTACTGCATCAACCCAAAATGTTTTGCCAACTTCTCACAAACTTCTTCCCGGGTGTTCCGGTCGTTATCATCTCTTACCAGAGTAAAGAATCCACTGTTCATAAACTCCTTATAGTGCTCCTTACTGTTGATAAGCGCAAGGCCTTCCCTGTAATTTTTCATGACTTCTTCCGGATTTTCGCAGCTTTCGATGACACTTAAAATAAACTGCTTTTCCGGGTCGCTGCGGTCAAAGAACCGTTCCACGCTCATGGAACCGGGGGAGAGCATAACTGCTACATGATCGTAATCGGAAATCTCCTTTAATACGTCCAACGGGATATTGGTGTCCACGATGACTTTTTTGTCACGGGAAAGGGAAATGAGTTCTGCAATTTCAAACCCTGCGGCTTCCCTGCCGGTGCCGTAAATCCAGCGCTCGTACTCCTTAGGAGTGCGGGTGACGAAATCTTTGAAGTCGGTCAGGTTCTTTATGTAGCATAAGTCCGGCTGAATGGCAGGGTCTGCCACAACATCGGTAACTGCAGAAAAATAGTTTTCTCCGCAAAAGACCATATCGTACCTTTCTGACAGCATCTTCACCATGGTGGACTTGCCGGCATAAGCGGTGCCGGTAATAAAATAGACATTACGTAAATAGTGTTTTAAAATATTATTTTCAATTTTCATACAGTACCTCGCCGGTTCTTTTATTTAAAAAGTATAGCATAGTTCCTTACATTAGGAAAGGCAGAATCTCTCTCATGATTTTCTAATCATCTTCTAACTTGCATATTTGGCCCTGCAAAGGTAAGATAGTAATAGAAAAAGCAAAACAAATTCAAAAGAAAAGTGAGGAGTAGTTATGAGAAAGCGAATCAGCAATACCCTGTGGGGGATATTATTTATTTTGTTGGGTATCGGAATTGTGGGAGATATGGCAGGCGTTTGGGAAATCAACCTGCTCTTTGCGGGATGGTGGACATTGTTTCTGATTATTCCGGCGGTGCTCGGCATATTGGGTAACGGCATCCGGATCGGAAACACCATTTGCCTGGTGCTTGGTCTGGCACTGCTTGCCTGCTGCAGAGGGCTCCTTCCCTGGGAAGTGTTATCCAGAATGCTGGTGCCTACGGTAATGATTATTATCGGCGGAGTGATGGTGTTTAAGAACCTGTTCCATTTAAATCTGGGAAGAGTTAAGGTTCCAAACGAAAAAAGATTAGAAGAACTGGTAGTGTTCTCCGGCAAGAATCTTTTAGTGCAGGATCAGTTTTACGGTATGAGCGGAGAGGCAGTCTTTGGCGGTTTGACCATCGACCTTCGCGGTGCAAAAATCGAAGAGAATATTTCCATAGATGCATTGGCGGTATTCGGCGGCGTGGACATTTTACTGCCGGCCAATGTTTCCGTAAAGCTCAGTGATATATCCTTGTTTGGCGGCTGCAGTAACAGCCGTAATTATAAACCGGTGGACGGACCTACGGTGTATGTGAATGCAACAGCCTTGTTTGGCGGAGTGGAGGTAAAATAAATGAAACAGACGATAAAATATGCGGCAGTAATATTTGCCTTCATTCTGGCGGCGTCCATTATCGGAGGATGTCTCACGGCAGGAGTTGCGGTGTTTCAGATGATAGCAGAAAAAACAGAACTGCTTGAAGGCGGTGACGGCAACGGTATCTGGTACCGTGATGAAGATGGAGATGTAGTATTTTTGGGTATGCATTTCAGCGGTAAAGGCGATGTAAAGAGCGGTACCGAAGAGTTTAACGGCTCCGACATTACTTCCCTGGATTTTGAGGTAATGAGCGGCGAACTGGAGATAGAAACCTGGGGAGAAAACTATATCTCGGTAAGTTACGAGGATATTCCGGAAAATTATAGAATCTATAATGATAACGGTACCTTGGTGATAGAGAAGGAAGAAGAGTTTTTTGTTTTGCAAACTTCCTTTGTACAAAAGGCGCGGATTCAGGTAAGTGTACCGGAAGATATGACCTTCCGGGAAATTAAAATAGAAAAGGGCTCCGGTGCGGCCTCCGTTTGTGATATTAGGACGGAAAAACTGCACATGGAGAGCGGCTCCGGTGCAGTGACGGTAAGTAATTGTGTTCTCGGGGAAACTTCCATGGACACCGGTAGCGGTTCCGTAACTTTAGCAAATGTAACGGCCAAGAACCTTGTGGTAGAGAGCGGCTCCGGCCGGGTGGATTTTTCCGGAACTCTTACGGGAAACAGCGTTTTAGACACCGGCAGCGGTTCTATTAACATGGAGCTTTTGGGTAAGCAGGAGGATTACAATATCCGTGCCGATCTGGGCAGTGGCGGCATGTATATTAACGGTTCCAAAGTAAAAAATACAAACATCGAACATGACGGAGCAGACAATATGCTGATATTTGACACCGGATCCGGCAGAGTATCCATAGAATTTAAAGAAAAGTAAGAGAAAAACGAAATGTGCAGCTTCGACCGGAAACTGTGCAGTATAAATTCAACAGACTTAGTAAAAACTACCTTCCAGGGAAACAGAAAGGAAGGTAGTTTTTTTATGGGTGAAAAAGAACAGTTTTTATCGGAACTTTCCAGGTATAAAGAAGCACTACGGTCAGATGCCAGCTTTGACGTGGTAGTACGTGTCTTTATGGTATCGGAGAAACAGGCGGCGCTTTTCTTTATCGACGGTATGATAAAAGATGAAACCATGCAGAAACTGATGCAGGGGTTTGCCACGATAAAACCGGCAGACATGCCGGACAATGCGGAAGAGTTTGCAAAGTATCAGATACCGTATGTGGAAGTGGATGTACTGCCGGATATGCAGACGGCAATAAACAGTGTGCTGGCCGGTGCTCCCTGCCTGTTAATTGAAGGCTATGGGAAAGCAATTTCCATCGACATCAGAACCTATCCGGCCAGAAGTGTGGCGGAGCCGGAAAAGGATAAGGTAATGCGGGGCTCCAGGGATGGTTTTGTGGAAACTTTGGTGTTCAATACGGCTTTAATCCGGCGGCGTATCCGGGACCCGAAGCTTACTATGGAATACTGCAATGTAGGAAGCGTGTCCCACACCGATATTGCCCTTTGCTACATGGCGGACCGGGTGGACGAAAAGTATCTGACGGAAATCAGAAAGCGTATTCAGGGGATTCAGGTGGAAAGTCTTACCATGAATCAGGAGAGCCTGGCGGAGTGCCTGTACGAAAGCTCCTGGTGGAATCCCTTTCCGAAGTTTAAGTTTTCGGAACGGCCGGACACGGCATCGGCGGCGGTTTTGGAGGGGAATATCGTCATTTTAGTGGACAATTCTCCGGCGGCGATGATTTTGCCAACGTCTATTTTTGATATTATTGAGGAGGCGGACGACTATTACTTCCCGCCGATTACCGGCACCTATCTGCGTCTGACCAGAGTGGCGGCAAATATCCTGGCTTTTATTTTAACGCCGTTGTTTCTTTTGCTGATGCAGCAGCCGGACCGCCTGCCGGAAAGCTTTGCATTTATCGCTTTAAAGGAACCGTTAAATATTCCGCTACTATGGCAGTTTTTGATTTTGGAATTTGCCATTGACGGGCTGAGACTGGCGGCGCTGAATACTCCGAGCATGCTGAGCCTGCCCCTGAGTGTGATTTCTGCACTGGTCATCGGTGAGTTTGCGGTATCCTCCGGCTGGTTCAACGCGGAGCCGCTTCTTTATATGTCTTTTGTGATTTTGGCAAATTATACCCAGGCCAGCTATGAACTTGGCTATGCTATTAAGTTTTTAAGAATGATTACCCTGGTTCTGACAAACTGGCTGGGCATCTGGGGGTTTGGGGCAGGAATTCTTCTTTGTCTGCTTTGCATCGGTACCAACAAGGCCATCGGAGGAAAGAGCTACGTATTCCCGCTGTTTCCGCTGCACTTCAAAAAACTGATGAAACGCTTTTTCAGGATAAGCCTTCTGCACGAGAGCAAAAACCAGGGAGGGAATACGAGACAGTGATTGAGTTTTGAGGAAGATTGTGGTATACTGAAAAAAGCGAGAAAAGAAAGAGGAGGTTTACAAAATGTCAACACCACATAACAGCGCACAAAAGGGCGATATTGCAAAAACCGTGTTAATGCCGGGTGATCCGCTGCGTGCCAAATATATTGCAGAAACTTATTTAGAAAACGTAAAGTGCTTTAATACCGTGAGAAACATGTTCGGCTATACCGGTACCTACAAAGGCAAAGAGGTTTCCGTTATGGGTGGTGGTATGGGTATGCCATCCATCGGCATTTATTCCTACGAACTGTACAAGTTTTACGATGTAGAAGCTATCATCCGTGTGGGTTCCGCCGGCGGTATTGCAGACGATGTAAAACTTCGGGATTTAGTAATCGGTATGGGTGCATCCACCAATTCCAACTATGCGGCACAGTACAATCTGCCGGGCACCATTGCTCCTATTGCAGACTACGGTCTTCTTCGTAAAGCAGTAGAGGTGGCAGAAGGCAGAGGCATCCATGTTGCTGTTGGTAATGTGCTTTCTTCCGATACCTTCTATAATGCGGATCCGACCTTTAACGACCGCTGGAAAGAAATGAAGATTCTCTGCGTGGAAATGGAAGCGGCAGCGCTTTACTTAAATGCAGCTAAGCTTGGCAAAAAGGCGCTTTGCTTACTCACTATTTCTGACCACATTTATACCGGAGAAGCTTTATCTGCAGAAGACCGCCAGAATACTTTCCATGAAATGATGGAAGTTGCATTGGAATTAGCATAAGAGGAGAATTACAATGGACAGAAAAGATATTTTTAAAACCGTAGACCATACATTGCTTACCCAGACGGCAACCTGGGCAGAAATTAAGCAGATTTGCGATGACGGCATTGCTTACGGAACCGCTTCCGTATGTATTCCGCCATCCTACGTAAAGCAGGCAAAGGACTATGTGGGTGACAAGCTTGCCATCTGCACCGTCATCGGTTTTCCAAACGGTTACATGACCACGGAAACCAAGGAATTCGAAACCAAAGACGCACTGGCAAAGGGCGCTGACGAAATTGACATGGTAATCAACCTTGGCTGGGTAAAGGACGGCAGATTTGACTTGGTGGAGCAGGAAATCCGTACCTTAAAGGCAGCCTGCGGCACAAAGATTTTAAAGGTCATCATCGAAACTTGCCTGCTTACGGAGGAAGAAAAGGTAAAAATGTGCGAAGTGGTTACCAACTCCGGAGCAGATTTTATTAAGACTTCCACCGGTTTTTCCAAAGCGGGAGCAACCTTTGAAGATATTGCACTGTTTGCGGCAAACATCGGTCCTAACGTAAAGATGAAGGCAGCAGGCGGCATCTCTTCCTTTGATGATGCAGAAAAATTCATCTCCCTGGGAGCGTCCAGACTTGGTACCAGCCGTATTGTAAAGCTGGCTAAGAATGAAACGGCACAGGGTTACTAGAAAGTGAGCGGATGTTTATGTTAACAAAGGAACAGGAACAGCAGCTGATGCGTACTGCCATCGAATACAGAAAACGTTCCTACTCCCCGTATTCCGGGTATCAGGTAGGAGCGGCACTGTTATCTGCCGATGGCGAGCTGTTTGGCGGCTGCAATATCGAAAACGCATCCTTTTCCCCAACGAACTGCGCGGAGCGTACTGCGCTCTTTAAAGCAGTCAGTGAAGGAAAAAAAGAGTTCACGGCAATTGCCGTGGTAGGCGGCAAGGCAGGAGAAGAACTGGAATTTTGCACTCCGTGCGGTGTGTGCCGTCAGGCATTGGTGGAATTTTGTAATCCGAAGGAATTTGTGGTATACCTTGGCACAAGCGAAGAAGATTACAAGGGATATCTGTTAGAGGAACTGCTTCCTTACAGCTTTTCACCGAAAAACGTGTTATAGTGCAGAACCGGCATGGCCGGATGCAAATAAATTTTTCTACTATGAGGGAGGAAATTAAAATGAAGAAAAGAGTATTATCCTTAATGCTCGTACTTGCTATGGCTATCGGCATGCTTGCAGGCTGTGGCGGCAAGGGTGACAATGCAGGTGATTTCAAGGTAGCCATGATTACTGACTACGGCGATATTACTGACCAGTCTTTCAACCAGACAACTTACGAAGCTTGTAAGACTTTCTGTGAAGATAACAAGTTATCCTTCACATACTACAAGCCGGTAGGCGACACTACAGCAGACAGAGTAGCAATGGTAGACAAGGCAGTAGCAGACGGCTACAACGTAATTGTTATGCCGGGTTATGCGTTCGGCGGAACTATTGTAGAAGCTGCAAAGAATTATCCTGACGTAAAGTTTATCGCACTTGACGTGGCAGCAGGCGACTTACTGGAAACAGCAGTTGGCCTTGCTGGCGAAACCTATGACTATAACCCTGCAAACTGGGATCTTGCAAAGTATGTTGACATGAGCAACGTTTACTGTGCAATTTATCAGGAAGAACTCAGCGGTTACATGGCAGGTTATGCTGCAGTTAAGCTTGGTTACAAGAACCTTGGTTTCTTAGGCGGTATGGCAGTTCCTGCAGTTATGCGTTTCGGCTACGGTTTTGTACAGGGCGCAGACGCAGCAGCGGCTGAGTTAGGCACTACTGTTGATATTAAGTATGCTTACGGTAACCAGTTCTTCGGTGATGCTGATATTACAGCAGCTATGGACACCTGGTACGCAGCAGGTACGGAAGTTGTATTTGCATGTGGCGGCGGTATCTTCGCATCCGCAGCAGAAGCAGCTCAGAAGGTAAACGGCAAGGTAATCGGTGTTGACGTTGACCAGGCTGCTATCATTGACGGTAAGTACGGCGCTGGCATGACGGTTACTTCCGCCATGAAGGGTCTCTACAACACAACTTATAATACATTAAAGGATGTAATTGTAAACGGCAAGTGGGATAACTATGTTGGCAAGATTCAGACATTAGGTCTTGTATCCGGCGATGATCCTGAAGCAAACTATGTTCAGATTCCTATGAACACCACACAGTGGGGCACAGGTTTCACAAAGGATGATTACAAGGCACTTGTAAAGAAGATGTTCAATGGTACTGTTAAGGTTTCCAACGATATCTCCAAGGAGCCTGCAACTTCCGCAGCAAAGGTTGATTATCAGGGCAACATCAAGTAATAAGAATACTTATGCATAAGAGGACGGGTGAAATATCCCGTCCTTTTGTGCTTTGTTTTATTTAAAATATGTGGAAGGATATAGTATAATAAAATTGTTATACACTATCGTTTGGGAGGTAAAGAGCGTTGGAAAATCCGTATGCAATAGAAATGCTGAATATTACGAAGGTGTTTCCCGGAATTGTTGCAAATGACGATATTACATTGCAATTAAAAAAAGGTGAAATCCATGCGCTTCTTGGGGAGAACGGTGCCGGCAAATCCACATTAATGAGTGTTTTGTTCGGCTTGTATCAGCCGGAGAAGGGTGTGATAAAAAAAGACGGAAAAGAAGTAAAAGTCAATAATCCAAATGATGCCAATGATTTGGGAATTGGCATGGTACATCAGCACTTTAAGCTGGTAGAATGCTTTTCTGTATTAGACAATATTATTCTGGGAGTGGAGCCTTGTAAGTATGGATTCCTGCAAAAAAATGCGGCCAGGAAAAAAGTGCTGGAGCTTTCCGAAAAGTATGGTCTTCAGGTAGACCCGGATGCAATCATTGAGGATATTACCGTAGGTATGCAGCAACGTACTGAAATTTTAAAAATGCTGTACCGCGATAATGAGATTCTCATTTTTGATGAGCCGACGGCTGTATTAACGCCCCAGGAAATCGAAGAATTAATGAAAATCATGAAGAATCTGGCAGCAGAAGGCAAGTCTATTTTATTTATTTCCCATAAATTAAATGAAATTATGTCCGTGGCAGACCGTTGCACCGTACTTCGTAAAGGGAAATACGTAGGTACCGTAGAAATAAAAGATACCACCAAGGAAGAGCTTTCCCGTATGATGGTGGGAAGAGACGTAGACTTCGTGGTGCAAAAAGAAGAAAAAACACCGGGAGAGGTTATTTTTCGGGTAGACAATCTGACGGTTGCAAGCAAAGCCGGCAAAAAGGATGCCGTGAAGAACGTTTCTTTTGAGGTCCGCGCCGGAGAAATTGTTTGCATCGCAGGAATAGACGGCAATGGCCAGACGGAACTGGTCTATGGTCTTACCGGACTGGAACCGGTGAAGACAGGCAGTATTATGTTATGCGGTAAAGATATTACCAAGGCTTCCATACGTAAAAGAAACGTTAGCGGCATGAGTCATATTCCGGAAGACCGCCACAAGCATGGTCTGGTACTGGATTACTCTTTGGAGGATAACATCGTTCTTCAGCGGTATTTCGAGCCGGAATTTACCGGAAAAACCGGATTTTTAAAGAGAGGTAATATCCGTGCTTATGCAGAGCGCCTTATCGAACAGTACGACGTACGTTCCGGTCAGGGACCTGCAACCATTGCCCGCAGTATGTCCGGCGGTAACCAGCAGAAAGCAATCGTTGCAAGAGAGATTGATAAAGAGCCACAGCTGTTGATAGCGGTTCAGCCAACCAGAGGCCTGGACGTGGGGGCTATTGAATATATTCATCGCCAGCTGGTGGCACAGAGAGACGCAGGACGGGCAGTGTTGCTGGTTTCTCTGGAACTGGACGAGGTATTGTCGGTTCCGGACCGCATCCTTGTTATGTATGAGGGTCAGATTGTTGGTGAGCTGGATCCAAAAACCACAACCGCAGAGGAGCTTGGCTTATATATGGCGGGTGCAAAAAAGGGGGATAAGTAATCATGAAAAAAGAAAAAAGGTCATTCCTTCAGAATAATGTGGTGCAATCCCTGTTGGCCTCTTTCATTTGCATCTTACTTGGCTTATTTATCGGATTTATTGTGTTATTGTTTATCAATCCGTCCGGTGCGGTAGATGCAATCTTAACCATTGTAAAAAACTTTTTGGTATTTCCAAACGGAAATATTGCATTAAAGTATCTGGGTAATACGTTGGTAAAAACAGCACCGTTGCTGATGTGTGCGTTGTCGGTATTATTTTCCTACAAGGTAGGATTATTCAATATCGGAGCGGCAGGACAGTATGTCATCGGTGCGGGAATTGCGGTTTACGCGGCATTGGCATGGCAACTGCCTTGGTGGCTTTGTGCCATTTTAGCCATGGCAGCAGGCGCGGCACTGGGGGCAGTCAGTGGTTTGTTAAAGTCGTACTTTAACGTAAACGAGGTTATTTCCGGCATTATGTTAAACTGGATTGCACTGTATTCCATGAATATGCTGTTAGCCAAGGTAAAAGAAGACACCAGCCCTTATACAAAGCAGATCGCAATCCATGCAAAGACTGCGCTTTTGCCGTCTCTTGGCCTGGACAAGCTGTTTTACAACAATAAGTACGTGACCATTGCAGTGCCTTTGGCAGTGTTAATTGCGATTATAGTATGGATTGTATTGGAAAAGACAAAATTCGGCTATGAGCTAAAGGCAACCGGTATGAATAAAAACGCAGCAAAGTACAGTGGTATGGCAGAGAAAAGAAATATCATTGTCACTTTGATGATTGGCGGTGCCCTGGCAGCCTTTGGAGCAACCATGTTTTACCTAAGCGGATATGAGCAGTGGGCAACCAGCCAGTCTTCCGTGCCGGGCATGGGATTTAACGGCATTGCAGCGGCGTTTTTGGGTGGTTTAAATCCAATCGGAACTATTTTTGCTTCCTTCTTTATCCAGCACATTACGGAGGGCGGCGCCTATGTGGATAAAAGCATGTACTCCTCCCAAATTTCAGATCTGATATCCTCACTGATTATCTATTTGTGCGGATTTGTACTCTTTATGAAGCACGCCATGAACAAACATGCTTCTAAGAAGGGAGGCGGAAAATAATGACACTTTTATTACAGTATACATTACTTTATGCTTCCGTATTAATTCTTGTGGCTCTGGGCGGTTGTTTTTCCGAGCGCTCCGGTGTCATTAACTTAGGTTTGGAAGGTATCATGGTTATGGGAGCTTTAGGCGGTGCCCTTACCATGAAACATATGACAGGAATGCCCGGAATTGTGATTGTTCTTGCAACAATTGTAATGTCTGCACTGCTTGGAATGCTGTATTCCCTGTTGCTGGCGGTGGCATGCATTAACTTTAAAGCTGACCAGACCATTATAGGAACCGCATTAAACCTGCTGGGAACGGCAATGGCAACCGTTATTGTTAAGGCTTTAAATACTGCAGCAAATCCGGATGATGTTTCTTCTGATGTGCAGTATATTGCGTCTAAAAAGTCATTGATAGTAAATATCGGCGGCTTTGAATTTAACTGGTTTATGCTGGTGGCATTTGTGCTGCTGATAGTATCCTATATTTTACTCTATAAGACCCGGTTCGGCCTCCGGCTGATGGCCTGCGGTGAGCATCCTCAGGCGGCAGACAGCGTAGGTATCAACGTTTATAAAATGCGCTATGCCGGTGTGATGATTTCCGGCGTTTTGGGCGGTCTTGGCGGCATCGTATATATTACAGCCGGTGTTAGTGAATGGAAGTTTGAAAACGGTGTGGCAGGATTTGGCTTCCTGGCGCTGGCCGTTATGATTTTCGGACAGTGGAAGCCACTGCGAATTGCGCTGGCCGCGTTATTGTTTGGTATGTTCCGGGCACTGTCCAACGTATATTCGGGATTCGATTTCCTGACGGCATTAAATATTCCAAGCACCGTGTACAATATGATGCCGTATATTATTTCGCTGGCGGTGTTAACATTTACATCTAAAAATTCTAAAGCACCAAAGGCGGAAGGTATTCCTTACGACAAGGGTCAAAGATAAGTAAGACGGGGCGGGGTGCCCTGTCTGAACATAAATAATAAAACAAAAGGAGACGTGGGTTATGGCAAACAGATTTGTATTGAACGAAACATCTTATCATGGAGCAGGTGCCATCGGGGCAATTTCCGATGAGGCAGTAAGAAGAGGCTTTAAGAAGGCTTTGGTATGCTCCGATCCTGACTTAATTAAGTTCGGTGTAACAAAGAAGGTTACTGACATTTTAGATGCAGCAAATCTTGCATATGAAATCTACTCCGACATTAAGCCAAATCCAACCATTGAAAATGTACAGAACGGTGTGGCGGCATTTAAGGCATCAGGCGCTGAAGTCGGATCGTAGCCATGTCGTTCTGTGAGCCAAGGAGTTG
>JAZQJL010000266.1:0-4586 GCA_045541595.1 Lachnospiraceae bacterium
GAGCAGCGTTTCTTCGATTTGGATAACCTGCCGGAGAATATTTCCCCTCATCAGGTGGAAGTGATTCAGATGTTGGCGGAGAGGTATCGCAGATAGAGAAGTTTTTTGGGGGATAATACATGTTTAATTTATTTAAGAAAAAAGAACATAATGCGAATGTCTCCGAGGCTTCCTTTGAATGTCAACGGGATGGTCTCACCATCCGGGGCACGGAATACCGCCCGGTGGGAGAAAATCTTCCCATTGCCATTGTAAGTCATGGCTTTATGGCATTTCAGGATACAGTACGACACTATGCAAAACTGTTTGCAGAGTTGGGGTATGTGACTTATTGTTTTGATTTTTGCGGTGGTTCTGTGATAAAAGGAAAGAGTGACGGTAAAACCACGGAAATGTCAGTTTTGACGGAAGTAAAGGACTTGGAAGCAGTGATGGAATATGCGAAAAGCCAGCCTTATACCAATGCTTACGACATGACATTAATGGGCTGCAGCCAGGGCGGTTTTGTTTCGGCTCTTACAGCGGCGAAATGGAAAGAACAAATTGCAAAGCTGGTATTGTTTTACCCGGCATTGTGTATCCCGGATGATGCCAGAGCTGGCAAGATGGTGTTTGCAAAATTTGATCCGGAGAACCTTCCGAAGATTGTGAATTGTGGTCCTATGAAGCTGGGACGTTGCTACGTGGCGGATGTCATCGGCATGGATCCGTTTGAGGAAATCAAAGACTATCCCGGCGAAGTTCTGATTGTCCATGGAACAGAGGATAAAATTGTGGATTGGGACTATGCAAAACGAGCATATCAGACCTATTTAAAGTATAATCCGATGGGTCTTGCGCCGGAACAGAGAGCAACTCTTCGGTTGATTTATGGCGGTGCCCATGGTTTTTCCAAGAAACATGATAAGATGGCTATGGAAGAAATCAAGAAGTTTGTAAATCGCTAGAAAGAATACTAAAGGAGGCTACAATGGAACTCTGGGATGCTTATTCAAAGGACGGGGAACTGATTGGCAGTACGTTGGTCCGTGGCGAGGAAATACCGAAGGGTGTATATCATCTGGTATGTGAGGTGTTGGTGCGCCATGCGGACGGCAGTTATCTGTGCATGAAGCGTTCCGTAAAAAAGCCAAACTACGGTGGCTGGTATGAGGCTACGGCAGGAGGTTCTGCCTTAACCGGAGAAGATAAGTGGCAGTGTGCGGAGCGGGAGCTGTTGGAAGAAACCGGTATTGTCTGCCACGAGTTTGAAGAAGTCGGCAGATATAGAGAAGAACGGAAACAGGCATTTTTCTATGCTTTTGTCGGCACGGTGGACTGTGATAAAACCTCAGTGCGGTTGCAGGAGGGAGAAACCGAAGGGTATCTTTGGATGAGTGAGGAAGAGTTTAAGGAGTTTGTAAATTCGAATAGAATGATTCCGTCTAATAGAAGAAGATACGAGAAGTATTTTCAGAGGATGGGGTATGTGGGATAAAGGAAAATGTCGGGTGCAAATGCTCTCGGCGCGAGAGTTCCGCTAGCGCGGAACTGCTTCAATAAGAGGTTTAACGTGACAAAAGAAGAAATTAAACTCAGACAAGTTACAAATCAATATTTGATAACCTCTGCCCCGAAGCTTTCCGTAGTACGGGATTTATGCGGTGTGCAGGCCCAGTTTATGACCAATGCGTTGCATTCTTTGAAGATTCGGTGCAGTGATTATGATGAGGCTACGGTGGCCAATGGTTTAGTAAAAAACTGGACAGTACGGGGTACGGTGCACGTTTTTGCAGAGGAGGATTTGCCACTGTTTATTCACTGTAACAATGGTGCAGACTACCGCAAAAATGAATGGAATGGTTATTCTTTCTGGAATCAGCGGGATAAGTGGGCATTAACACCGGAGAGACAAAAGGTTCTATCTCAGATAATATTAGAGGCTTTGGAAGGGGCGACTTACACAAGAGAAGAATTAAAAGAAATTTGCCGGAAAAATGGAATGACTGAGCCGGAAGAGAGCAGCATGTTTGACCAGTGGGGCGGCGGTGTAAGAGAACTTTGTGAACGGGGCTTTATGAACTATGTAGTGCAGGAGAAAAAAGCGTTCTGTCTATCCCCGGAATTCACGCCGATTCCGGAGGAAGATGCAAAATTAGAGCAGGCAAGACGATATTTTACTAATTTTGGTCCGGCTACCATTCATGATGCCGTGTACTATTTTCACACAACAACTACACAGGTAAAGCAGTGGTTAAAGCAGCTTCCGGTGCAGGAAACAGAGTGTGAGGGAAAGACCTATTATTACATAGAGAATGGGAAAAATTACAATCATGAAATGCCGAGCTGTTTATTCCTGGCGGGCTTTGACCAGTTAATGCTGGGCTATGAGAAAAAAGAGAGCCTGTACTTACCGCAGGAGCATTTGCGTAAAATCTTTAATCTCGCAGGCATTGTTATGCCGTCAGTGATGATAAACGGGCAGATTGTAGGCAAGTGGAAGCAAAAAAACGGAAAGTTGTCTGTGGAATTGTTCGGAAAGATTTCTGAAAAAGAACAGGCCTTCTTAACAGAACAGGCAGAAATCTTATGGAACGACTTGAAAAAGATAGAAATTTTATAGAAAATAGAATTGCTTTATTTTATGATAGAAAATTGAAAGTACAAAGAGATGGCAAGGAGCATTACTATGGAATTCAAAGGCTATACCTACGGCCACGGAGCAAGACGCGGAGAATATCGTTCCGAGGCAGGGATTCTCTCTCAGGAACTGTTATATCAGACCGGCATTAACTGGATGTGCCTGGCAGTGGGACTTACCCAGGAAACGGCCCACAGCACAAAAATTGAGTTTGATTTCGGACGCAGCAGTTCCGATCGTGATATCATTGCTGCAGTTGAGAGGGCGCACAAAAATAATATCAAAGTATGTTTAAAACCAATGGTAAACTGCAGAGACGGTGTATGGCGGGCCTACATCAACTTTGCGGATTCTGACTTTGCAGGTCGTGACCCGTATTGGGACAAGTGGTTTCAAAGCTACGGCGATTTCATGAAATATTATGCGGAACTGGCAGAGGAAACCGGCTGTGAGATGCTTTGTATCGGTTGTGAAATGTGTGGCACCGAGCGTAAGGAAACCCATTGGAGAAATTTAATTGCAGAGATTCGTCAGGTTTATTCCGGTAAGCTTATTTACAACACAAACCATGGCCATGAGGATGATGTGAAGTGGTTTGATGCGGTAGACTATGTGGGAACCAGTGCGTATTTCCCTGTGGCTAAAGTCGGCGGGGCGTCCTCTGAAGAAATGCAGCAGGCCTGGATGAAGGTACGGGATGACATGTACAAAGTGTACCAAAAGTGGCAGAAAAAAGTGGTGTTTATTGAAATCGGCTGCCGCAGTGCCAAAGGCTGCGCTACCATGCCTTGGGATTTCCAGCACAGAGACTTCCCTCATGACGAAGAGGAACAGGCTAACTTCTTTGATTCCTGTTTAAGCGTCTTTGCTGACCAGGAGTGGTTTGGCGGTGTGTTCTGGTGGGATTGGAGCACCTTCATTTACAATGATAAAGAGACTGCGGAACAGGATAACGGTTTCAATATTCACCTGAAGAAGGCAGAAGAGGTGCTGAAACAGTGGTATGCAAAACTGTAAGCGGATTTTTGTGAATCAGCTTGACAAAGGAAATGCAGCAATGCTATATTAAATTTGATATTAGACGAAAGGTCTGATCCACGCTTGTTAGGGAAAATGGTTTCCTTAACAGGCGTTTTTTTTCAGCCTTGTTCTGAAAAATTAGGTGCTGGGAGGTATTTTATGCTGGTAAAAGATAGTAGAGGAAACGAATTGTTAGAACTAATTAAAGTAAGCGAGGAAGAGGCAATGGTAAAGTATGCTCCGGTCAACCACGCTTTACTGGTAGTAAAGATCGGAAAAGAGTATTTGCTTGGCTTTAATAAATGGCGTCAGGATTGGGAGATTTTTGGCGGATGTATGGAGAGCGGTGAAACTCTCCGGGAGTGTATCGTCAGAGAAGCAAAGGAAGAGTTGGGGTTGATGGGCGTAGAATTTACCTGGCTTGGACTGATGCATGATAACATGGCTCCGGGGTACTTTAATCCGGAGTGGCATGAGGAATATGGTGGTTTGTATGGTGTGACGTTGTCGATGGAAATGTATGCAGAGATTGAAAAATGTCGTGAGGATAAAGAAGAGATAGAAAAGCTGGCGTTTTACAGTCAGGTGAAGGACGAATGTATTGCACCGATTGATGAAAAACTTCTGGAGTTTTGGAAGTAGAAGAAACGGAAAAAGTATAAAAAGTATAAATAAGTGGAGGAAAAGTGCCATATGAAGTTTAAGTACATGCGAATTCAAGGAAGAGAACTGTCCTATGTAACCCAATATCCGAAAGGTATTTTCGGAATGTGTTGGCGTATGATTTATGACGGGGTTATGAGTGAACAGGATGCGGAGTTGTTTAGGGCTATAAATGCCTGGTTTGAAGAAAACTTGCTGGAGCCGCCGATGTGCAAAACCGGAGACCAGAAAGTAATTACATTTTTCAAGACGGACGCGACAGAGGAAATGATAAAGCAAATAG
>JAZQJL010000267.1:0-5513 GCA_045541595.1 Lachnospiraceae bacterium
CTGAAGGTATTCATATTAAACGGCAGGTTGTATAACTCGTCTTTGTAACGGGCCACCGGCGAATTGGTATAACGGTTGAATTCTGCAAACTGCTGCACATAGTCCCAGACCTTTTTATTGGAGGTATGGAAAATGTGGGCACCGTACTTATGCACGTTAATGCCGTCTACCTCTTCCGTATAAATATTTCCTGCAATCTGCGGTCGCTTATCAATAACCAGCACCTTTTTTCCTGCTTTGTGTGCCTCATGGGCAAATACGGCACCAAATAAGCCGGCGCCAACAATTAAATAATCATATTTCATAATTCTTCTCCTATGGTAAACCCTGTCTTTATTCTTCACATCCCAGAATAGTTCCGCCACCAACTACAATGTCGCCATCATACAGCACCACGGCCTGCCCCGGTGTAATGGCACGCTGCGGTTCCTCAAAGGTCACCTTCAGCCTGTCCTCACCCACCAGCTCGATTACCGCCTTGGCGCCCTTGTGATTATAGCGGATTTTTGCCATCACTTCCATCGGTTCTGTCACAGTTGCAACGGACATAAAGTTCAGCCGGTCGGCATACAGAACCTTGGAAAACAGCTCATCGTTTGACGCCAGCACCACCTCATTTGTATCCGGTCGGATTTCTTTTACAAACATTCTGGCCCCCAGGGCAATTCCTAAGCCCTTACGCTGACCAACGGTATAGTGGATGATTCCTTTGTGGGGTCCCAGCACCTCACCGGCCGTATTCACGAAGTTGCCCTCCGGAAACGTTCTACCAGTGTAGTCTTCAATAAATCCGGCATAATCATCATCCGGCACGAAACAGATTTCCATGCTGTCCGGCTTGTTTGCCACCAGCAGGCCGATTTTTTCTGCAATGGCCCGGATTTCGTCTTTGGAATAAGCCCCCACCGGCATCATCGTATGAGCCAACTGGTCCTGGGTCAGATTATAAAGAGCATAGGTCTGGTCTTTGGCATCCGTTACCGACTTTTGCAATGCAAAACGCCCGTTTGGAAGCTGCACAATCCGGGAATAATGCCCGGTGGCAATGCCGTCGGCCCCGATGGCTTTTGCCCGGTGATACAACGATTCCCACTTCACATAACGGTTGCAGGCAATACAAGGATTCGGTGTTCTTCCGGCCATATATTCCGCCACAAAATAATCGATGACTGCCTCTTTGAATTCGGAGCGGAAATTCATCACATAATAAGGAATTTCCAGCATATTTGCCACACGTCTGGCATCCTCCACCGCGGAAAGTCCGCAACAACCGCCGTTTTCTTCCTGGATTTCGTTCTCCTCTTCCTGCCAGATCTGCATGGTAACGCCGATGACTTCGTGACCGGCCTCCTTTAAAAGATATGCGGCCACGGAAGAATCCACACCGCCGGAAAGTCCAACTACAATTTTTGCCATAGCCTGTCCCTCTTAATACTCTTCTGCTTCTTCCTCTTCATCCTCGTGGATGTCGCTCTTTGGCTTTTCTAAGCCCTCAATTTTGATGCCGTGCTTTTCTGCATAATCCCAGAGAGCCGCGTGAATGGCTTCCTCTGCCAATAAGGAGCAATGTACTTTTACCGGTGGAAGCCCGTCAAGAGCTTCCATAACCGCTTTGTTTGTTACCTGTAATGCTTCATAAATGGACTTGCCCTTTACCAGCTCTGTTGCCATGCTGCTGGTTGCCACAGCCGCGCCGCAGCCAAGGTTTTAAACTTCACGTCCTGAATAATCTGATTGTCATCAATATCCAGATAAATTCTCATGATGTCGCCGCACTTTGCATTACCAACGGTACCTACACCACTGGCATTTTCAATTTCACCCACATTTCTTGGGTTGGTAAAATGATCCATTACTTTTTCTGTATACATAGTGTGTGTCTCCTTTTCTATAAAAGCTCGTTATTTCTTCTTATTCTGCTTCTTTACAAAATCCTCATACAGTGGGGACATGTTTCTTAAGTTTGCTACAATGGCCGCTAACTGGTCAATGGTAAAGTCGATATCTTCTTTGGTTGTTTCCTCAGAAAGTGTGAGACGTAAAGAGCCATGGGCAATTTCATGAGGAAGTCCGATGGCAAGCAGCACATGGGACGGATCCAAGGAACCGGACGTACATGCAGAACCACTGGATGCACAAATGCCCTTCATGTCTAACATAATCAGCAAAGACTCACCCTCGATAAACTGGAAGCTGAAGTTTGCATTGTTTGGAAGTCTGAGGGTTCTGTGGCCGTTTAAGCGCACATAAGGGATTTCTTTTAAAACACGCTCAATCATGTAGTCACGCAGCTCGGTTTCCTTTGCAATCTTTGCATCCATGCCTGCCACCGCCAACTCTACGGCTTTACCGAATCCAACGATGCCCGGAACATTTTCGGTGCCGGCACGACGCTTTCTTTCCTGGCCGCCGCCGTGGATTAGGGAACGAAGCTTTAAGCCTTTTCTGATATATAAAAAGCCGATGCCCTTCGGACCGTTTAACTTGTGGCCGCTGGCACTTAACATATCGATATTTTCTGCCGCAACGTCGATTGGCAACTGACCGAATGCCTGTACCGCGTCGGTATGGAACAGTACACCGTGCTCTTTGGCAATCTGTCCGATTTCTTTAATTGGCTGCAAAGTTCCTATTTCGTTATTGGCATACATGACGGAAATCAGCACTGTGGTTGGCTTAATGGACTTCTTTAACTGCTCTAAATCCACCACACCGTTTTCATCCACATCCAGGTAGGTTACCTCACATCCGTTTTTCTCTAAATACTCACAGGTGTGCAAAATGGCGTGATGCTCAATTTTTGTGGTAATTAAATGATTACCCTTGTCCTTATAAGCTTCCATGGCAGCCTTTAATGCCCAGTTGTCCGCCTCAGAACCGCCGGCAGTAAAGTAAATGTCCTGCGCAGGGGCATTTAATGCCTTTCCTATCTGCTCTCTGGCGATGGTTACCGCTTCTTTATTTTGAGACGCAAATCCATACACGCTGGATGGATTACCGAACTTCTCGGTAAAGTACGGAAGCATCGCCTCCACTACCTCCGGTCTTGTTTTTGTTGTTGCCGCATTATCCAAATAGATAAGCTTCTTATTCATGACGTTGTACCTCCCTTTTCTATGACTAGCAACCCGGCTCCACCCGGGATGCATCACTTTTTACTTTGTTGCTTTCTGCCAAAAGCTCGGACAGAAATATGCCGTTTACCGTATCATTGATACTATCAGATATACGCTTCCACACATATTTGGTGACACAGAAATTGGAGGCGGAACACTCCGTTTCTCCCTCTCCGTCCACAGCGGAACAATCCACCGGACTTAAAGACCCCTCCAGGGCACGAAGAATTTCTCCCACGGAGATTTGCTCCGGTTCCTTAGCCAGGGAGTATCCGCCCTGGGCACCTCTGGTGCTCTGTACGATACCGGCTTTTTTCAGCTTTGCTATTAACTGTTCCAAATAACTGATGGAAATATTCTGACGCTCTGCCACATCGCTTAAAGATACCGGCTCTGTTTTTGCATACATTGCCAGGTCAATAACCGCCCGCAGACCGTAACGTCCTTTTGTTGTAAGCTTCAAACGAATCAGCTCCTTCCAACCTGCAATTCCCAGTAAATCAATTCCGACTTTTTTATTTCCGACTAATTTACTGTGATTTCATCATACTACGAAATATATGACTTGTCAATCCTATTGTTAAAAAATTATCAAATATTTTTCTTCTACTTTTCCACGGACTGTCATACCATTTGGTAAACGCTTGGTTTTCGCCCAATTTTCGGAGGTCTTATGTTAAAAAGCACCCTTGCCAAAGGTACCCTGATTCTCACCGCCGCCGGCTTCTTAAGCCGCATCCTCGGATTCTTTTACCGCATCTGGCTCTCCGACCATTTAGGCAGTGAACTGCTGGGTATCTATCAGATGATTTTTCCCATTTCCGGGGTATGCTATACCATTTATGCCTCCGGAATCCAAACTGCCATTTCAAAAATTACCGCAGAGCGTAAAGCATCCGTCTCCGTGTTCTTTCACGGACTGACTCTCTCTTTATTTTTATCACTATTACTGTCACTTCTGTTGTACGAAGGAGCACCGTTTCTTGCCACTCACTTTTTGTTTGAAGAACGCACCATCCGTCCCCTTCGGATTTTAAGCTTTATGTTTCCCTTCGGTGCAGTGACCGCCTGCTGTAACGGTTATAACTACGGCAAAAGCAATTCCAAAGGCCCGGCTGTTTCCCAGCTAACAGAGCAAATTATTCGAATTGCCTGCGCTTACTTTATTGTATTTACCTTTCAGGGACTTCATTTTTCCTGTGAACTGGCAGTGCTGGTACTTGTCATAGGTGAAGCGATTTCTGCCCTGGTCAGCATTCTTTCCCTTGTTTCCTCGGAATGCAAAGGTTACCGGCATAAACTTTCCGCCCGTTCCCTGCACAAAAGCAGCCTGATGGACATTTCCCTTTTAGCCCTGCCTTTAACCTTCCACCGACTGATTATCAACCTGCTCCACAGCTTCGAGGCAACACTGGTGCCCTACACCCTGCAACAATCCGGTATGACCAAGGCCATGGCCCTTAGTCAGTACGGTATTTTAAACGGCATGGCCTTTCCCTTTATTTTCTTTCCGACTGCCCTCACCGGCTCCCTCTCGGTGTTGCTGCTGCCCGCAGTATCCCGGGCAAATAAAGAAGAAAACACCGGTTATCTAAGCAAAGTTATCCGGCTTTCCCTTACCTTCAGCGGCGGGCTTGGTTTTGCCTGTACGTTGCTCTTTCTGGTTGCCGGAAACTTCCTGGGAAATACCGTGTTCCACGAACCCCAGGCAGGAGAATATATTCGGATTCTTGCCTGGCTGTGTCCGTTTATGTACTTATCTTCCACCCTGGGAAGCATTTTAAACGGTCTTGGCAAGGTGTACCAAACCTTTGCCATTTCTGTGATATCTCTGGTTATTAAAATCGGCTGCCTGATGCTTTTGGTGCCGGATTATGGTATGCCGGCGTACTTCTTTACGCTGTTAGTAAGCCAGGGATTTACGACGGTGGCGGAGAGTGTGGTGCTGATGCGGACAGTACATAAGGAACAGCTCACCCGTGAAACAAACACAGTATAACCTCCAGATAAAAAGACCATGTTACCGGAAAGAGCTTTATCCAAAGCTTCTTTCGCAATAACATGGTCTTTTATTTATTCTTCTAAATACAATTTTCTTCGCCGTTCCATTTCGGTAATGGTGGTTTCTAAGTCAATTTTTTCCTCCAGATAATCAGCAAAAGTACTTAGAAAAACTTCTCCGTCCACACCAAAATATACGGTACCATTCGCATATACATTGTACCAGTCCTTGGTAAAGGGTGTATCGGTATAGGTGGATTCATCCGCCAGCAGAAAGGAATCCTGCTTCGTCAGCATATATTTTGCAAAAGCAGAAATATATTTCAGGGTTGCCTCCAGATTTTCCGACTGTGGATTCACCGCCATAAAGGTTAAGGTACCGCAATTTCCTATACC
>JAZQJL010000268.1:0-2290 GCA_045541595.1 Lachnospiraceae bacterium
AGTTAACAGAAGAAGCAGATGTGGCTGCGGAACTGGTTGTAAAGTCAGTGAGTGCAACTACCGAACAAAAGGATTTAATTGTACAGAATGTGCAGGCATTTGAGATGGTAGCTAAGCAGTCCGATGAGGCCGCTACCAGGGCAACGGATTTGGATAATGAAATCAGCAGATTACGGGAAGCAAATGATAAGATTGTTGAGAGTATTGCCCAGCTGTCTGCAGTTAGTGAAGAAGTTACAGCCAATACCCAGCAGGCATCAGAACTTAGTGATAGCAACGTGGTTCAGATGAGAGAAGCGGCAGAAAAAATTAACTTAGTAAAAGATACGATTATGCAGTTAAAGAAATATCAGGATGCATTACAGCAGGAAGCATAAAAGAAAACTCCGGAGTCTTAGGACTCCGGAGTTTTTGTTACCTGGGGAGGTTTATTTTTCAATTTTTGTAAACAAATCTGCTTTAATCAGTACCGGACGAAGAGCCAGGTATAAAAGAACGGCACAAAGAAGGGAAAGAGCCGCATTGACACCGGTGGTCAGGGTGGCTATTTTTGCCAGTGCCGCGGAAGCATCCTGCGGAATGCCAAACAGATACATCTTGTAGAAATATCCCACCAGAGGATCGGCAACGACGTTAAAGAGAAGGCCGGCACCGGCGGAAAGAGTGGTTGCAACAACCAGCTTCTTTTTATCGGTAATCTTGGTGATATGGAAACAATGATGTGCTACAAAACCGGTGATAAGGCCGATGCAAAGCTTTAAGAAAAAGGTTTTTGGAGCACTGGTAACGTAAATGGTGGTTACATCTGCTAAAGTCAGTCCCAAAGCACCGGCCATACCGCCCAGCGGACCTCCAAGGAGAAGCGCTGCCAGTACGACAAAGGTGTTTCCAAGATGGAAGGCTGTGGAGCCTCCAGGCAGAGTAATATCAATCTTGAAATATGTAAACATAATATAGGACAGGGCAGCAAACAGAGCAGCCTGGGCCATACGCTTTACTTGTTCAGAGGAAGTATAAGTTACGGCACGTTCTTTTTGCTTTAAACGTAGGATGCCGTTTACTAATGCCACGAGTCCGATGAGTAGTGCAAAAATTCCCCAGAGAATAAAAGGAAAGAACGGGTCGTCTTTATTGATTTTTTCGGCCGGGGTGTAGCCGGTAAAACCGACAATGGACAGAATAAGTCCGGCGAGAGTTAACACGCCGCCGATGATAGGTTGTGTAAGAGATTTTTTCTGCATAGGAATGGTCCTCCTTGATGTTTGTTATTTTGCTAATTTTCCCAGCAGCGGCTCAAAGTACACGCCGTCGGTGGATGGAATATGGTTTTCTTCCGTAAAGATAATGGCTTCTCTGACAAACTGGCCCGCCCGGGTAACCGACTCTTCAAAAGGAATGCCGCGGACCGCATTGGAAGCGATAATGGCAGCAAATACATCGCCGGTGCCGGAACGTTCTTTACCGGCTTTCTTTTGCTTCTGAATTGTGGTGCCGTGGGTACTGTCATAAATTAAATTAACCAAAAAGTCGTCAGAGGAAATGCCGGATACCACTATCTGCTTGGCAGGATACTGTTTTAAGCGTCCTAAAAGCCTATGAAGCTCTTCATCGCTCCAGTCGCCGTCATGGTAAGGCATATCAGCTAAAATGCAGGCCTCGGTCAAATTCGGCGTCAGAATGTGGGCGGAGGTTGCCAACTCCTTCATGGCCTCGCACATTTCTTTGGTGTAAACGGAGTACAGACGGCCATGGTCGCCCATGACAGGGTCGATGATGACCTTGGTGTGCTCTGTGGAAAATTCGGAAATCAGACGCTTCACCATCTCAATCTGCTCCAGAGAACTTAAAAAACCGGAGAGAATACCGTCAAAGGTTAAGGAAAGCTTTTGCCAGTAATCCAGATAGCTTGGCAATTCTGTGGTCAAATCCTTTTTATAAAACTGCGGAAAACCGGGATGGTTGGAAAACAGGGCGGTTGGTACCGGACAACACTGGATTCCCATGGCGGAAATCACCGGGACGGTAACAGCCAGCGAAGATTTTCCAAAACCGACAATGCCGTTGACCGCAGCAATTTTTGGTATGGTATTATGCATAAAAAAAGAATTCCTTTCGTTGCTTTGAAAGGAATTCTAATTCATATCTGGAAATATTTAAATAACCAATTTGAGAAAATTTATTAATACCAGATTGTGTATGGTTGAAAAATCAGGAAAAATGTAGTATAATAATCGGACAAACAATATTACTAGGAGGAGTAACTATGAAAAAGTCGTTTGTTAAGTTAATG
>JAZQJL010000269.1:0-5691 GCA_045541595.1 Lachnospiraceae bacterium
AATGTCCTTCCGGATATCATAAATGATATCCTGGCTCACGTTTATCATGATTCTGGAACGGATGGTTGTAAAAATAATACTTAAAATAAAGGTTCCGCAAAGCATTGCCACCAATACAAGCAGCATGCGGACATCCTTATCCGGTATTGCTTCATCCAAAGCTTTCTGGGTAATCACCGGTCCAAACAATCCGGTGATACCGCCGATAGCGCTTAAAATCAAGGCTAAAATCATTTTATTAAGATATTTTTTTATGTACACAAAAGCCCTTAGGAGGTGATGGTAGTCAAACGGGGTTTCCAGGACTTCGTCTTCTCTGTACGTATTTCTTCTTGCCATACTATTCCTCCTTTCCGCTTTCCTGCTCACCGGCCTGCAGCTGCACCAGACTGTAATAGTAGCCCTTCTTTGCCACCAATTCATCATGTGTGCCTTCTTCCGTAATTCTTCCGTCACGGATAATCAGAATTTTATCTGCAAACTTGGTAGTAGAAATTCTCTGGGCGATAATAATCTTGGTACATGGAAAATCCAGTTTCTTCAGGCTATGCTGAATCTGCTTTTCCGTTTCCATATCCACTGCCGAAGTGGTATCATCCAAAATCAGGATTGCCGGCTTAACCGCCAGGGCTCTTGCCAGGGAAATTCTCTGCTTCTGTCCGCCGGATAAGCCTACGCCGCGCTCACCTACAACGGTGTCATAGCCCTCAGGCATTTTAGTAATAAACTTTGCCGCTGCGGAATACTTGGCAAATTTCTCTACTTCTTCTTTGGTGAGACTACTGTCGCCATAGGCGATGTTTCCGTCAATCGTGTCGGAATACAACAGCACATCCTGCGTAGCCAGACCGATATTTTTTCGAAGCTGGGTCAGCTTCATATCATTTACGTTAATGCCGTCAACTAAAACTTCCCCTTCCGTCGGTTCGTAAAATCTCGGAATCAGCTGGATGAGAGACGTTTTACCGCAACCGGTTTCTCCCATAATCGCCACGGTTTCCCCCGGATTAGCCACAAAGGAAATGTTGTGAAGCACAGGGAGATTTCCGTCCTCATATCGGAAGCTTACATTTTTAAATTCCACCTTGCCAGCAAAACGCTTCGGCAGGTCAACTGCATCCTTTTTATCTACAATGTGCGGTTCGGAATAGTAAATTTCCATTACCTTTTCCGATGCTGCCGAAAAACGCTGGAACTCATTCATAATGTTACCCAGCATGCGCATCGGGTTCTGTACTGCCCAAATCAGTCCGGAAAATGCCACATATTCACCCATGGTAAGCTGACCGTTAATGATAAACAGGCCGCCAACCACAAGAAGCACAATCGGCATCAGATTGGCAAAGGTTTCAATATACGGGAAAAAGGTAATCCAGGTGAGTGCCGTTTTCTTGTTCGTTTTGGAAAATTCAATACTGCACTCGTCAAACTTCTTAATTTCATATGCCTCTCTTGCAAATGCCTTTACAACACGGTTACCGGAAATATTCTTCTGGGCCGCCGTGTTTAACCGGGACAGTTTTTCACGCAGAGCCTTATGTCTTGGCGCCACCTGATTTCTAAACAGCACGATAACCACCATAATAAACGGGGCAATTGCAAGAATCGCCAATGCCAGCCGCCAATCCATGTAAATAAAATAGGCCGCCGTTGCAATCAGCAAAGAGCAGGATTCCACGATGCTTCGGATTACCCAGGCAATCATATGGCGTACGGCATCCAGGTCGCCGGTAACACGGGTCATTAAGTCACCGGTACGATACGTGTTGTAAAACTGCATATCCTGACGTTCAATCTTATCAAACAAGTGGGTTCTGATGCGGTACAGCACCTTCTGGGAAACATGTTCCACGTCCATGCACACCAGGTAAACCACCAGGGTCCTAAGAAACGTAAGCCCCACCATGGCAATAATCAGTTGAAAGAATAAATCTCTTTTATTTACCAGATTCGATGCCGCATTCTCTCCGGTTAAAAACAAATCAATAATTTGTTGCGTAAAATAAGGAACCGTTAACTGCATGACATTATACACAACCGTTCCTAAAATACCTATGATATAAATCGCTCTGTAACCCTTCATGTTCTCCCAGAGCCAGGCCATTTTCGACCGTTTCTTCGTATCCATGTAATCCTCCTTCGTATATCAAAAAAGCCGGTATTTCTATCCATTGGCATTTTACTCTAGACCATTCCGAAATGCAATCTAATAAATCTATCTTTAATTGTAAAAATCTATCCTTTTTGACACATAGCACGTTTCTTGCTATAATACAGTCAGATTACGAAAAGGAGGTTTCCTTCATGAAGAAAAACTATATAGCAGCATTCATCGCACTGTGCCTGGTTGCAGGTTGTTTTGGCGCATGCGGAGCAAAAAACAATACAAACGATGCAGCAATAACTCCTGCTGCCACAGCGACTATTACCCCGGAACCAACCACAGCACCAAAGCCGACCGAGGTTCCGGCACCAACTGCCACTCCTACGCCAACGGTCGTACCAGAAGCCTCCGGCCCGGCGGATTTAGTCTGGAACTTTCATGATTTTATTTACAGTTCCTCCTACGGCACCACTTACTCCGTAGAAACTGACGGTTCCATTGTTCTTACGTACGAAGGACAATACCAGGAGATTAAACTGGATCTTCCAAAAGAGCTGGATATGAGTTATTGCGACCTGATTACCGTGAACTTAAAATCGGAAGCCGGTCCGCTTGCCATCAAGCTGTACGATACCGACTATAAAGAAGTCTTTGTGAAATATAACATTACCACCAACGGCGCCGCCGACGTTTCCCTGACGCCGGAGCTTACCACTAAAGTCCGCGGAATCGGACTTATGGCCAACGAAGCAACTTGTACAGATGCTGTTGTTCATTCCTTTACCTTCCATATGAAAGCCGGTTATGATTCCGGTGCTCCGGCTCCGACCGCCACCCCGGTTCCAATCGATCCAAACGACACCGGCATTTGGGAAAACAACGCGGATATTTCCTGGATTGACCCTGCAAAGCCAATGATTGCCTTCACCTTTGATGACGGTCCGGTGGGCACCTCCGATACCGCTTCCTCCATTCGTATTCAGAATGCGCTGAGAGACTCCGGTCAGCATGCCACCTTCTTCTATTGGGGCACCACCATCAACAATAGCACAAAGGACGAAATCAAGCGTGCTTATGACCTTGGGTTTGAAATCGGCAATCACACCAATACTCATCCGGATTTAACTTCATTAACTGCAGACAAAATTTCTGAAAACTATCTTGCCTGCGCCAATAAATTAACCGAAATCACCGGTCTCACCCATTTTCTGGTGCGCCCGCCTTACCTTGCCGTAAACTCCACCGTGAAGGCAAACGTTCGCGAACCGATGATTAACTGCAGCATCGACACCAAGGACTGGAACGGTGCCACCACCGAGGAAATCATCAATACTATCCGCACCCAGATGAAGGACGGCTCCATTGTTCTGATGCACGAAACCTACACCACCACTGCCGAGGCCATGGAAATTTTAATCCCTGAGCTGGTGGCGGAGGGCTGGCAAATTGTTTCCGTATCCGAACTGTTTAAAGCCAAAGGCCTCACTCTTTTAGACGGTTCCGTTTATAGCAGTGCAAAATAACGTAAAAAAGGATGTCCCAACACTATGATTTTGCATCATAGCAGAGGGGCATCCTCTTCTTTATGCTTTTATCGCCCAGCGCATTTTGGTGCTCTTTGCCCGAGAATTTCTGGCGCACTCTTCAGCAGACGGACGAATGCAGTCCTTGCATACTTCACTGTATACGCCGGCTTTCTCCAGTTCCTTAAAGGAACGCTTTACCAAACGGTCTTCTCCGGAGTGGAAGGTCAGAATGGCCACTCTGCCCTTTGGTGCCAACACCTCCGGCAGTTTTTCCAAAAAGGTATACAAAACCTCGAACTCGCTGTTTACATCAATGCGCAGTGCCTGGAAGGTTCTTGCGCAGGATTTTTTTACAGCCTCTGCCCGTTCTGCCTTTGGAACACGGCAAAGTGCCTGTTCAATTACTTCTTTCATATGGGTGGTTGTTTCAATAACCTGTCCCTTTTTTAACCACTTCATAACCGTAGCTGCGATTTCTTCCGCATAAGGCTCATCCGCATTTTCCCGGAGCATACCGATTAGTTCTTCTTCCGTCACTTCCTTTAAGCGCTCCGCGGCGCTGGTCCCTTTTTGCGGATTCATCCGCAAATCAAGAGGCCCCTCCACCTTGTAGGAAAATCCCCGGTCCGGGTTGTCAATCTGCATGGAGGATACGCCTAAATCCGCCAGCACGAAATCAAACTTTCTGCCCGTTTCTTTTACCACCAGATCCATATCCGCAAAGTTTTGCAGGCGGACCGTTACCAGTTCTTCGCCGTATCCCAGTTTTGCCAGACGCTCTTTTGTTTTTACAGATTCAATCGGATCCACGTCCAGACCGTAGATGTGTCCTTCGCCCTGTAAGCACTCCAGCATGGCCTTGGTGTGACCGCCGTATCCCAGCGTGGCGTCTAAGCCAACCTGTCCCGGCTGAATCTGCAGAAAATCAATAATTTCTTTCACACAAATGGAAATATGCATTCCTGCAGGGGTACTGCCCTTTTGAATGACCTTTTCGATGGTATCGGCGTATTTTTCCGGATTGTGTTCCTTGTACTTTTCTTTATAGCTTTTCGGATGCGTTCCGGAGTAACGCACACGGCGCTTATGCGGTTGTTGGTTTTGATTTGTTTGTTCCATAACTTAGATTACTCCTTCCCTCCGTCTATTCTACTATATATTCAGTGCATAATACAATCCTTTTTTCGCCATCAGCTCTTCGTGGGTTCCCTGTTCTGCTATTCCCTTATCGGCAATATACAAAATGCGGTCGGCATTGCGGATGGTGGATAAACGATGAGCCACAATAAAGGCGGTTTTGTCTTTGATAATGACATCCAGGGCCTGCTTAATCAGGTTTTCGGTTTCCGTATCGATGGAACTGGTTGCCTCATCCAGAATAATAACCGATGGATTCTTTAAAATGATTCTTGCAAAGCTGATTAACTGCTTTTCCCCGGCGGAAAGTCCTTCGCCCCGTTCATCCAGCACATGCTCATAGCCGCCTTTCAGCTTATCAATGCACCGGTCGGCATAAATAGCTTTGGCTGCGGCAATGCACTCCTCATCCGTGGCATCCGGACGTCCGTAACGGATATTTTCCATGATGGTTCCCTTGAAGATAAACGGGTCCTGCATCAGCACGCCGACTTCCTTTCGTAACGAATCCAAGGTAACCTCTCTCACATCCCGGCCGTCAATGGTAACAGAGCCCTGTTGCACATCATAAAACCGCGTCAGCATATTGATTATTGTGGTTTTTCCCGCACCGGTCGGTCCTACCAGAGCAACGGTTTCACCCTTCTTTACGTGCAGGTCAAAGTTTTCCAAAATATTGACATTTTCCTCATACGCAAAGGTAACATTATTAAAATCAATGTTTCCTTCCACGTTCTGCAGCACCTCACTACCGTCCATATCTTTGATGGTTACCGGATAGTCAATGGTATCAAATACCTGCTCCAGATTAGAACTTACCTGTGCCAGATTCTGAATCATCGCTGCAATCTGGGTAAGCGGTCCGCTGAACTGGGACATGTAGGCAGTAAAGGTAGTCATAAGACCTACGTTAATAATGGAATC
>JAZQJL010000270.1:0-20502 GCA_045541595.1 Lachnospiraceae bacterium
ATGCAAGAAGGGTCTTGGCACGTTCCACGGTAGGGCCGAAGCCAAACCATAAAATAATATCGTTACACTCCCGCATACATTCGTCTGCCATACCGGCCTTATGATACTGCTTTGCCAGTTCATAGGCATACTCTTCCATATATTCCAGAGCCTTTAACTCCTCCAGAATGGTAATCAGGAGGCGACGGTCTCTGCCTTTTTTCTTTTCGATATGATAACGGTATTTGTACTGGGTCACCTTATCTTCCGGTGCCACCTTATGGTATTCGTCAAAATACTTTTCTGCACTGTCTAAATCCCTGGCCTCAAGACAGCAGTCCAGAATATCGATGATGACCGGGCGAGAGCATCTCATTTCGTAGGAGCGTTCAAAGGCATCCTTTGCATTTAAGAAATCCCCGTTACACTTATAGACTCTTCCGATCAGATTCAGCTCATATGCAGACTTTAACCGCTTAATCGGAATTTCGTCTGCCGTAAGCGCAGCCTGCTCGTATTCCTGCTCTTCCAGCAGCTGCTTTACTTCTTCTATTTTCTTTTTGTATCCTAAGCCAAATAATGCCATTATATACCCCTTACTGCCTTTCCGTTTTTAATGTAGCAGATGCTGTCACACAGCTGCTCCATTTTGTCTAATTGATGTCCTACATATACGATAGCGGTTCCCTGCTCTGCCAGTTTTTTTAATACTGTCAGAACCTGTTCTTCTGCCTCCGGATCCAGGTTTGCCACCGGTTCGTCCAGCAAAAGTAGTTTTGGCCGGTGCAGCAGAGCTGCTCCAATATTGATTTTTCTTCTCATACCGCCGGAATACTGGGATACCGGCCGACGCAATTCTTCTTCCGGAAATGCGGTGATTTCACAAACTTCCTTGATACGTTCCGGGAGTTCTGCCGCCGGAACATAACAGGCCTTTCCGAAGAATTTTAAATTATCTTTGCCGCTTAATTCTTCAAACAGGGCAATTTCCTGAGGCACGTAGCCCAGTTGCCTCCGATAACGGCTTTTTTCTTTGGTAATCTCCTTTCCCTCGAACAGGACCGTACCGGTTTTTGGCTTTTGTATTCCAGCCAAAACGGAAAGCAATGTAGATTTTCCTGCACCGTTTTCTCCCGCCACGCCAAGGATTTCACCTTCCTTTAAGGAAAAGGAAACATCCTGCAGCACACTGCGTCTTCCGTATGATTTTCCAAGATGCTCTACCTGCAGAATTACTTCTCCCATGGAATCTTCCTTTCTATTTCTCCTTGTAGAAGGATAAATTGTCTACCAGTTCTTTTGTCAGTGCTATGCCCTGCTTTGTTGTATATGCATGATACTTCAGTTCCAGTTCACGCACCTTTTTCATGCGCTCTCTCTTAAACCGGGCAATCGGGTCTGCAAATGCAGGCTGGGTTTCCACTGCATTTCTGATTTCTTTATTAAACGGACAATACATGGAGAGGATTTCTCTGGATACCTTATTTAATCTCATGGCACCCAACGCCTCTGACTTAATCCAGAGTTCGTAATCCTGTACAAAAATCTCTCTTGTACTGTTCTTGCCCTTCATAATCTGCTGTTTTACTTTTTCCTTACGCTCCTCGGAAAGCTCCTTGTTCTTTTTATAGAACTGGATGTAATCCGCATATTCGGAAGTAAGGGACTTGTACTGGATGTTATTCCAGGAGCTGCCCTGCATGGTACGGCATAATTCCCAACGGAACCGGCCGAAGGTTTTGATAATTAAATCATCAATATTTCCTTCTGCCATAATCGGGAACAGGAATCGGCCGGCAGAATCTCTGCGCTTGCAGCTTAATTCCTGCCACATACTGGCGTTCTGGCCATATGCTGGGAACAGGATAATATCCGGAACCACTTCCTTCATAATCAGTTCTTTTTCAATTCCGGAAGCTACATCTGCATAGGTCAGTTCACGGTAAAATACGGAATAATCTATTTCACGGTATTTCTCGATTAACTGGCCCATACGGTCTTTGGTAATGGCGGCCCTTGTCGGACTGCTCATCATCTGTTCACTGCACAGTACCGGTACGAATACACTTGGCTGACCGTTTACAATACGATGATTGTAACGGAACATATTCTGCATTTCGTATTCCAGCTTTTTCATCTGGTCATTTGCCAGCTTCTTTTCTTCGTCAGCGTTGATTTCGCCCATCTTTTTCTGCTCGCGGAGCATTTCCACATATTCCATGTCAAACTCATTCTTGGACGGCTGACGCTTGCCGGTATAAACCGCCCGCAGCCATTCCGGAATGGTAAAAATGGTACAATGGTATTTGTTCCCTGTGGAAACATTCACGCGGCACAAATCTAAAATCTGCTCCTTTGTAAGGAGACGCTCGTCGGTAAAACCGAAATTCAAAAACAGTTCCACTGCTTTTGGTACAGCTTTATCATCCTTTAATGTCTTAAGGAATATTGCCCGGTATAGAGTATAGAATCCATCCGCAATCTGGCGGCGCAGCGAGCGGAAATCGTCCTCTGTGGACATACGGTCCTTGGCGCGGACGAACGTATTTATGGAGTCTGTGAATACCTTCAGCTGATCCTTTGGTACCTCCGAAAAGTCAATAAGCTGCTGCAAGGTACCCCGGAGGTTCTGATAAATTTCTTCCTCTGATGCGCCGGAAGATACTTCGTTTGATTCGGTAATCTCTTCGCCAACCAAAACAGCAGTATACATCTTTTCCAGCCGTTCTCTCTTTACCATTGGAGGCATTCCCATATAGCGTTCTAAAATTTCTTCCATACGGTTATATTCGTCCAGCATTTGGTCAAGCAGCGTCTGGAGTCCCGGCACTTGCCGGTTCTTTTTCTGTGTTTCGCTGGCAAGCTTCATCAGTCCGGTAAGAAGATTTTGGGCGCCATCGTTATAGATGCAGGAGAAATGCTCTTTCACATAAGAGCAGACCTCTCTTGTGTCAATGGTCAGAGCGCTGATAATTGCAGAAAGATTGCTGATGTGGGTCATGGTAAGCTCAATACCGCATCCGAAAAAGTTCTTCTGCACATCTGCCGGCACCTTTGCCAAATCCAGATAATACGGGAAGTTCTGGCGGTCCATCGGTTCTTCATCCTGATATGCTTCCATTGCTTCCAGCGCAGGCAACTGAATAACGCCTTCGCCGGCAGTCCGGCAAAAGCCTTTATATTTGGCATAGGCATCCGTTAACAGTTGATACAGATCCCCTGCCATCTTATGAAATTCCATGTTAATTTTGGATAACTCATAGAAATATTTTGTAAGAGAATTGACCATAAGACCGCGGTATTCTTTGTTTGTGGAAGTTAACAAAGCCCGCAGCATTTTTTTGTCGTGTACAGGGAAAGCATACAACATGCTGTCTTCTACGGCAACGTAGTCGGAAACATAGTGCCCTATAGACAAATCGAACACACCAAGAAAACTTCCTGACGGAAGTGCCAGTTTTACTGATTCACTTCTTGCAAGCACGCGTCCCCGAATGACAACGCACACATACGACGCAGGTTCATTCTCAAGAAAGATTTCCGTTCCCTTGGGAATCTGATTTACTGCATTCGCTTTCATTTCAAATCCCATTGTGCTTTCCTCCGTAGCATTGTATTATATTAAGTATACCACTAATCCGCTCGTATTTCAAACATTTTAGCTATTCTTTTCCGATGCTTTAGTCCTACGGAGTTCTTTAAAAAATTCACTGAGCATGGCGGAGCATTCTTCCTCCAAAACTCCCTCCGTTAATTCCACCTGATGATTGAAGCGTTCCTCCTGCAACAGGTTCAGGACAGAGCCTGCACAGCCGGCCTTTGCATTGCGGCTGCCGATTACCACCCGCTTCATTCTCGCCTGGACAATGGCACCGGCACACATCTGGCACGGCTCCAGGGTAATGTACATGGTGCAGTCTTCCAACCGCCAGTCATTTATCACTTTTCCTGCCTTTGCAATGGCTATAATCTCTGCATGAGCCAGGGTTGTTTTTTTCAGATTGCGCTTATTGTATCCCCGGGCAATAATTTTGTCCTGATATACAATCACACAGCCAATGGGCACTTCCATTAGTTTTTCTGCCTTTTTTGCCTGACGGATGGCCTCCTTCATATAGAGTTCGTCCTGCGTCAGCTCCCGCTTTTTTCGTGCCATGCTACTCCTCCATTGCGTAGTAATCCAGGCCTTCAAACACTTGAAAGCCCAGCTTTTCATACAAGTGTACTGCCGGTTTATTGTACGTACCTACCTGCAGATGAATGCAAAGGGGCTTGCCCTCTGAAAGCATCTGAAATAGTCCGGTAAGACATGCCGTAGCAACCCCCCGTTTTCTCTCTTCCGCTCTTACATGTACCCCGTGCAGGTAAACCAGCTTTTCTTCCGGCTGCTCAGTTACACAGGTAATGATTTTGCAGGAAAAGGTCTTATCCTCATTTTCGTATAAAATCCCGTCTTCGTCTTCTGCCTGTCTTATAAGCACGGTACCACAACCTGTAGATTTTTTTGGTTCAAAACGGCATTCCATCATGCACTCACTGTACATCTTCTGTACTACACTTGTAGAACCAAGTATTTCCGCAAGTTTTGTCCCTTGCGGTTCCACCAGTACCGTTTCCTCATATCCCTCTTCCCACAAAAGTCGAAAGCACTCGGAAATGCATTTTGTCACATTTAAAATGATTTTTTGCCGTATTGTGTCGTTTTTTTCAAAATCATCGGGCAACACAACATCTTGTAGTTGGAATTCTGCTTCCTCTTCTCCCGTGATAAAAACACGCGCGGTTATACCCGGCATATCTTCCAGGAACGCAGTAATTTGTCCTTCTTCTGTTGTCAGCCACTCTAACTTACATTTCATGAAATTTCTCCGAACGCTCCTTTATTTTGCCAACAGATTGGAAAGCTGCGCAAACTGCTCCAAGGTCAGTGCTTCGCCTCTGACTGTGGCAGACAGACCCATTTGTTCCAACGCATTCTGAACCTCTTCCTTGGAAATCTGCAGTTCAGAAGCGTTGGTAAGCCCGTTGACCAGCGTTTTTCTTCTCTGATTAAAGGAAGCCCGGATTAGTGAAAACATAAAGCTCTCATCCTTTACCTTTACCGGCGGTTCTTCGTGCAACGTAAGTCGTATTACCGCCGAGCCCACATTTGGTCGCGGCATAAAGCAATTTTGCGGTACGTTTGCCGCAATATAAGGCTTTGCATAATACTGTACCGCCAGGGACAGAGCACCGTAATCCTTGCTACCCGGTCCGGCCTGCATACGGTCTGCCACCTCTTTTTGCACCATCACCGTAATATTCTGCAACGGCACATGGGATTCGAACAGTCCCATAATAATCGGCGTGGTAATGTAGTATGGCAGGTTTGCAACCACCTTAATGCGGTTGCCTCCGTTGCGTTCCTGCACCAGTTTATTTAAATCCAGTTTCAAAATGTCTTCATTGATTACCGTTACGTTGTCATACTCTGCCAGAGTATCATTTTCTAAAATAGGAATTAAGTTTTTATCAATTTCCACTGCCACAACTTCTCTGGCATTTTCACAAAGGTACTGGGTCATGGTTCCGATGCCGGGACCGATTTCCAACACCAGGTCGTCTTTGGTAATTTCTGCAGATTTGATGATTTTTTCCAACACATGGGTGTCGATTAAAAAGTTTTGTCCAAACCGTATTTGGAACATAAAATCATATTTTTTTAAAATTTCAATGGTGTTTTGAGGGTTGCCTAATGTCGCCATATGAATTCCTTTCTCTTTACAAACTTAGCCGATACAATCTGCACGCATTTTCCCAGGTGACGCGCTCCACCTCTTCTTCGGACACGCCTTTGATTTCCGCAATGGCACTTACCACATACTGCAGTTTTTCCGAGCTGTTGCGCTTGCCCCGGAACGGAACCGGCGCCAGATACGGGCAGTCCGTCTCCAGAACAAGTTTTTCCAGCGGGGCAGCCTCAATGACTTCCTTTAGCTTTCGTCCGTTTTTAAACGTGGCAACGCCGCCGATGCCTAAGTAAAAATCCATCTTTAAATATTCTCTGGCCATTTCCGTTTCATAAGAAAAGCAGTGGATTACACCGGTTAACGACCGGTCGGAAGCGGCATATGCCTCCTTCATAATTTCCAACGTGTCTGCTGCCGCATCCCTGCTGTGAATCACCACCGGAAGATGTTTCTCCAGCGCCAGGTCAAGCTGGCGTTTAAACCAGTATTTCTGGTCTTCCCGTTCGGTGGAGTCCCAGTAATAATCCAGACCGATTTCACCGATGGCAACTACCTTTTCCTCTGCTGCCAGTGATTTCAACACCGCAAATTCTTCTTCGTTTAACTCCTTGGCATGGTCCGGATGAATTCCCACCGCCGCATAGGCGAAAGGATATTTTTTTGCCAAAGCTACGCTGTCTTTGGCTCCCCGCATGGAAGCTCCCATATTGGCAATGGCTCCTACGCCGTTTTCCGCCAGGGAGTTCAACAGGGCTTCTCTATCTTCATCAAACTGATCGTCATCATAATGTGTATGTGTATCAAAAATCATGGTGATTTCCTTTCTTGGCGCGCAAATAAACAAAACCGGATGTTTTCACACCCGGTTCTATCATAACACTTTTATTTGTTTTTTTCAATCCGTGCATCCGGCTTTGAACAAGTCTCATAAACGGTACCATCACAGTTAGCTCCTCCCCGGCACCCTTACGGCACACGGAACCTTTCGCTTAGTGCTGCTCCATTCCTGACCTGACACGGTTCACGAACGTCCGTTGCGCAAGACCAGAGTCTCAACACCACTTATGATGGGCTGCTTTACAAGAGCCTGCCCGAGGCCGGATATCACCCCTGCTGGAGCGGATTGCAGGTACAGGGCACCGCTGACTCCCCGGCTGCACGGTGATTTTTAGTATAACGGCTTTTTTCTTTTGTGTCAAGGGAAAAGTATTGAATAAACGGGCAATTTTCTTTATAATAGAGACAAGAAACACAAAACAAAGGAGAATTTCCATGGAAACAAAACTTATCCGGGTACAGCAAAACGGCACCGGCGACGCATCCACCCTGGCAGAAGCATTTGCCAAGGCTGTTGCCATCCCGGCTGACTATGCCGTTGAAATACAAATCGGTGCAGGCACCTATCAAGAAAAACTGGATTTAGAGCGGGACAACGTCACTCTCATCGGCGAACATGCCGAAACTACCATTCTCACCTTTGACGATTATGGCCTGTTTATGATGCCGGACGGCATCAAGCGGGGAACCTTCCGTTCCTACACCCTGTATGTCCACGGAGATAAGTTTACCGCTAAAAACCTTACCTTCGCCAACACCGCAGGCTTTGGTCCAAAGGTCGGTCAGGCGGTGGCCGTTTATGCAGACGGTGCCCATATGTCCTTTGAAAATTGCCGTTTTATCGGCCGTCAGGACACCTTGTTTACCGCACCGCTGCCACCAACCGTTATTGAATGGGGCGGCTTCCGCGGACCAAGAGAGAATGCCCCAAGGGACAACAACGTCCACTACTACAAAAACTGCTATATCGAAGGCGATGTAGACTTCATTTTCGGCGGAGCCACCGCATATTTTGAAGAATGCGAAATACGCTCCCTTACCAGAAACAGCGATCCGGACGGTTACATTACAGCTGCCTCCACTCCGGAGGGCAGACCCTACGGCTATGTCTTTGACCGTTGCCATTTCACCTCCGACTGCGAGCCGGAAACCGTATACCTCGGCAGACCATGGCGCAACTATGCAAAAACCGTTATTATGCGCTCCGAGCTTGGTGCTCATATCAAAAAGGAGGGCTGGCACGACTGGAACAAAGAAGAGGCAAAGGAGCATACCTTTTATGCCGAATATGAAAACTACGGTCCGGGAGCTTCCCCGGAAACCAGAGTTTCCTGGAGCCATCAGTTGACGGAAGAAGAAGCTCTTAATTACACAAAAGAAAAAGTCTTACAGGACTTTGAATAAAAATTTATAGCGGAAGCTTTCCGCGGAAAGGTCAAGCCTATGGAAGAACGCAGATTCCCAAAAATAGAAACCTTTTACGGCACACTCCACGCCATGCAGGCCCGTTTTGATGCCGAAGAGCGGCAGGACCGCCTGGTAGCAGAAACCGTAGAGGAATACGTCACCTGGAAACGCAAAACAAGAAAACTCCTGGCAGAATTAATCGGTCTGCCAAAGATGCAGACCTGCGACCTTACGCCGGAAACACTGGAAACCGTGGAGCTCCCCGGCGGTATTACCAGAGAAAAGGTGATCATCCAGGTAGAACCGGGCATTTATATGCCGCTGTATATTTTAATACCAAAAAATCTCCGCGCAGGAAGCACCCAATGCTTCATTGCCCTACCGGGACACCAGGGTGCCGGAAAGTTCTCCGTTGCCGGTTGTTACGACATTCCGGCCGCCGTGGACTGCATTGAAAAGTTCCATTACGATTACGGAATGCAGCTGGCAAAAGAGGGATTTGTTACCTTCTGTCCGGACTGCCGCGGTTTTGGCGAACGCAGAGAGCTTGCCCTGCAAAAGGACGAAGAGAAAGAGTTTAAAAACGGCAGCTGTTATCAGATTTCCCACATGGCAGAGCCTCTCGGCATGACCCTCACCGGCATGAATACCTGGGATATTTTCCGTCTGTTAGACTATATCCAAACCCGTACGGAATGGAATACGAAGAACATCGGCTGCCTCGGTTTTTCCGGCGGCGGCATGCAGACTCTCTGGGCTGCAGCCTTAGACGATCGGATTACTACCGCCGTTATCAGCGGTTACCTCTATGGTTATAAAGAAGCGCTGTTAGAGCGAAACGGTAACTGCAACTGCAATTATGTGCCACACCTGTGGGAGCATGTGGACATGGGCGACATCGCCGCTCTGCTGGCTCCAAGACCTGTATGGGTACAAAGCTGCCGGGAAGATCATTTAAACGGCTCCCGGGGCATTGTAAACGTTACGGAGCAGCTTGATATCATGCGAAAGGCTTACCGCTTTTATCAGGCGGAAGACCGCATTTTCCACGAAGTCTGCCCGGGCGGACATCAGTGGCACGAAGAAAACCTGAAAGAATACTTACAAAAACTCGGCGTATAACAAGTCCTTCTTATTTCGGATTTGTACTCCGGGAGGAAAGGAACTGCCATGCAACTTCACGGTTTAAGTAAACTTACTTTGTTGGATTTTCCGGGACACCTGGCATGTACCGTTTTTACCGGTACCTGTAATTTCCGGTGCCCTTATTGTCATAACGCGCCCCTGGTACTGCATCCCGGCACCTGCCCTGTGATTTCCGAGAAGGAATTTTTCCGTTTCCTCTCCTCCAGAAAAGGCAAACTGGACGGTGTATGCATAACCGGAGGCGAGCCTACGCTGCAGATGGATTTGCCGGACTTTATTGCAAAAATTAAATCCATGGGCCTTTTGGTAAAACTGGATACCAACGGCTACCGTCCCGAAGTGCTGAAACCGCTGTTAGACGCCCAGCTCCTTGATATGGTTGCCATGGACATCAAAAACTCCCGAGACTTCTATGCGGCCACCACCGGAGTACATGAAGCCTCCTTTGAACTGGAACGCATCGAAAAGAGCATTTCACTTCTTCTGATGTCAGGCATCCGCCATGAGTTCCGTACCACCGTAACAAAGGAACTGCACGGCACAGAGCAAATTCAGGGCATCGGTTTATGGCTTTCCGGCCTGGCCGGCAAAGTCTTCCGCACCAATACCCTGCCTTCTCCCTATTATTTGCAGAATTTCAAAGACTCCGGGGATTTGGTGTGCGGTACGGACAACACCTTTCATCCGGTGGAAGAAGCCGAGCTCCAACAGTTTCTTTCCCTATTGCAACCTTATATTCCGAATACAAAACTCCGGGGACAATAATTTCCCCGGAGTTCTTTTACCCGTTCTTATGTTCCAAATAGTAGTACCAGTACCCAAAGCATCCGCCCCTTCGTTTCCCCGGCTCTAAGGGCGCAAAATCATAAAAGCCAAAACTTTCTGCCATATATTGATTTCTGTAGCAAAATTCCCCCGGCACTCCTACCGCATACCGTTCCCCATACCGGCAGGCAAGTTTTGCAAATAAGAGATGATGATATTCATAAAACCCATGCAGCAAAAAATGATTTTCCTTTATGTAGTGCCACTCTTCGGGCAGATGTTCCAAATCCTCCGGCGTCATACGGCAACAGGCCCTCCGCATTCCGTCAAAGGGCAATTTCAGTTCCGGAAGTCGCTCCAGACACTGCGAAAAAGACCATATCTCTTTCGGCTTATCTTCTTCCTTCTCCTTTTCTTCCGCCATAGGAATTGTCAACGTATACGCCGCCTCCTCCAATTCCTGACCATCCATCCGTCCCCCGCAGATACCGTTTTCCACCCCGTCCAAATAAACGGTTTCCAGTTCCTCCAAAGACCTTCCGCTCTGCATAAAATCCGATTGTCCCGTTCGAAAGAAGGCTGCTGCCATCCCCTCCTTTGTTTCAAACTTATTTCCCAGCACCACGGTTCCGTCAAAAAACATAAACACCGGTTGCAAAACCCCGGTTTTCTCTCCGGCGGATTCCCTGTAATATATCTGCACATCGCAGGACTCTCCCCGGACGAAAAACGCCGCATATCCTGCGGACTTTTTCTTCACTCCGTTTTCATAGGTTGAAAAATATATAATCTTTCTTTTGCAATCCATCTTCCACACTCCTTTCCCTACAATATATGAGGTTGTCCGAAACGATATGACATCCGCCATTCCGCAGTTGACAAACCCGGCAAAAAGCTGATAGGATAGTATTGTTTTTACATGTCATTTACGGAAATGAAAGGATTATCTTATGAATCTCTTAACTTTAGAAAATGTAAGCAAAAGTTTTACCGAGCGCATGCTCTTTGACCATATCAGTTTAGGAATTAATGAAGGAGATAAAATCGGCGTCATCGGCATTAACGGCACTGGAAAATCCACGTTACTGAAAATTATTGCCGGTCTGGAGGAAACCGATGACGGCAAGCGCACCTGCGGAAACAAGCTCCGCATTGCTTATCTTCCCCAGACCCCGGTTTTTGATGACACAAAGTCCATTCTTGCCAACGTGTGCGACGGTCAGACCGCCAGGGAAAGCTATCGCAACATCACCGGCGAAGCCAGAGCCATGCTGTTGAAATTCGGCATCGGTAATCCTGAGGGCAGCGCCTCCACCCTCTCCGGAGGCCAGAAAAAACGCGCTGCACTGGTACGCACCCTGCTGACCGAATCCGACCTGCTTGTCCTGGATGAGCCGACCAACCACTTAGACAGCGACATGACCGAATGGCTGGAAGAATATCTGAATAAATGGAAGGGTGCCTTTATCATGATCACCCATGACCGTTATTTTCTGGACCGGGTAACCAATAAAATTGTGGAACTGGACAAAGGAAAGCTCTACTCCTACCAGACGAATTATTCCGGATTCATTGCCTTAAAGGCGGAACGTGAGGAAATGGCCCTGGCCACCGAGCGTAAAGCAAAAACCCTGTTTAAAACCGAACTGGCCTGGATGCAGCGGGGTGCCAGAGCCCGCTCCACCAAACAAAAGGCCCACATCCAGCGGTTTGAAGCGCTTCGCGACCGGGAAAAAATCGTAGAAGACGGTACCGTGGAAATCAATGCCCTGTCTTCCCGCATGGGCAAAAAAACCATCGAATTATATGATATCAGCAAGAGCTACAACGGCACTACGTTATTTGAGCCATTCAGTTATATTTTGCTGCCGACCGACCGTATCGGTATTGTAGGACACAACGGCTGCGGCAAATCCACTTTACTGAATATTATCACAGGCAAACTTTCACCGGATACCGGCTATGTAGAAATGGGTACTACCATGAAGATTGGCTATTTTTCTCAGGAAAACGAAGCCCTAGACCCAACTCTCACGGTGCTTCAATATGTGCGGGACACCGCAGAATATATCGAAACCAAAGAAGGCACCATGTCTGCCTCCGCCATGTGTGAGCAGTTTCTCTTTGATGGCTCTATGCAATATACCCGCATCGAAAAACTGTCCGGTGGCGAAAAGCGTCGTTTATACCTGCTCAAAGTGCTGATGGAAGCACCGAATGTCCTGATTTTGGACGAGCCCACCAACGACCTGGACATCCAAACCCTTACCATTTTGGAAAACTACCTGCAGGACTATCCGGGCATTGTGATTACTGTGTCCCACGACCGTTATTTTCTTGATAAAATTGCTACGAGAATCTTTTCCTTTGAAAACGGTAAAATCGCCCGTTATGAAGGAAATTACAGCGATTTTAAAGAAGCGCAGAAGGAGCGTGGCATCACTCCGTCAACTTCCGCGCCGGGCAAAAATACGGGTTCCGATGGTGAGAGCAGTTCCGCCGCCGATTCCAAAGCTACCTGGAAGCAGCGGGAAGCAAAGCTGAAGTTCTCCTACAAGGAGCAAAAAGAATACGAAACCATCGATGCCGACATTGCCGCATTGGAGGAAAAAATTGCAATTCTGGAACAGGACATCGCCGGTGCTGCCACCGAGTATTCCCGTCTCACTGCCCTTATGGCAGAAAAGGAACAGGCCGAGGCTGCCCTGGAAGAAAAAATGGACCGTTGGGTTTATTTAAATGATCTGGCAGAGCAAATAGAAGCATCGAAAAAGTAAGCCTCTTATATCACCGGTTCGCCGGTGACACGCCACAAGCTCTTGATAAGAACCAGGCCAAAGGGTCCTAAAAACAACCCAGATATCCCAAATAATTCGTACCCCACATAAATCGCCATCAGACTTTGTACCGGACGGATGCCCATTTTCCCACCCAGCAGTTTTGGCTCCAAATATTCGCGTAAAAACTGGCAAATTCCAAACAGCGTAAGAAGCACTGCTCCTGCAAAGGCCTTCCCCCGGAGAAAGCTGACAACTGCCCACGGAACTAAAATCAGGCCACTGCCCAGCACCGGAAAGGCGTCAAAAATACCGATGGCCACGCCAAACAGCATCGCATAGGGATTTTTCATCAGAAACAGACCAAGACTACAGGTAATACTAACTAACAGAATCAGTATTACCTGTGTTTTTACATACGCAGTTCCCGCGCCGGAAAGTTCCCGCTTTACCTCCCGCCATTCCTTTTCTATAAAGTAAAGAAGCGGTTTCTCCTCTTCCCTTTTTTCCTTTGTTTTCTTCTTCCCTTCCGCCCCTACCATGTCTCCCAAAAACAAAAGCACCGCCACAAAGATAATCACCAGTGCCGTCACCAGTTCGGTAATGGAAACTGCGGCTTTTAATGAGTTTTTCGTCAAAAACGGAACCAGTTCTTCCTGAAAGAACAGCACAACACCATCCAGTCCGTCACTTAACACAGTAAATGTGCTGCCCCGGTCTAACCGCAATACGGAATCGCAGTAGTAGCACACATTTTCCATATGTCCGCTCCATTCCGTTGCATATCTGTCATAATTCCCTGCAAAGGCCGCAAATTGCTGCAATAATAGTTTTATCGCATAGCCAATCCCGCCTCCGGCAAGTAAAAGAACTATCGTCAGTAATACTGTGCCGCCTATGGCAGGTCGAATCCGCAACTTCTTCCACATAAAACGCACCGGCCTGCGCAATACAACGGCAATCACATAAGCAAGCAAAAACGGAAAAAATAGAGGGAGCAGGAAGCGGAAGCCCAGGTAAACTATCCCCACAACAATCGCCAGTCTTACCAGTTTTTTGTACTGATCCGCCATAGGTTCCTCTCCTTTCTTACAAAAGTTACCTATAGTATGACAAAAAAAGAAACGGCCTATTCAGCCGTTTCCCCTTATTTTTACTCTGCTTCCACAAGTACCGCATGGTTTAAGATAAACTCCATAACCAATTCTGCTAAAATCGCATTCCGGATAGCCTCTTCACCATTATCCTCTACAAAACTTTCTCTATCTTCATATCCATATGCTTCCATATATTCTGCCGTCTTGGTATCATAAACATCGTCTGTCAGCTTGATACCTTCCCTTTTGGCAATCTCCGCAATAATCATCCGGTTTTTAATTCTATCATAGGAATACTGTCTTATTGTGTCCTCAAAGGCTTCTATGGAGTCAACACCAAAGAAATACATAATAGCTGTTTCTGTATCCAAGCCGTAATAGCTGCCATAATAAGATGCGTAGTCCATGTAGTATGTAATATTACTCTGATATTCTGCTTCTACCGCTTCTTCATCATATTTTTTTACTTCGCTGGAAGCCATAATCTGCTCGGTTATCTGGTCATTATATGCTACTGCATTTAAGCTTTCTCGGACCGCAGTGGAATACTCTTTTACAGTAGTATATTCTGAAATGCTCCGAACGAATTCATCCGTTAATTCCGGTATTACTTCCTCTTTTACCGCATTTACGGTAACGGTAAATACCACTTCCTGCCCAGCCAAATCATCATTACCATACTCTTCAGGAAAGGTCAGGTTTAAATCACGGATTTCACCCGGCATTGCCCCAAGCAATCCCTCTTCGAAACCATCAATATAAGTTCCGGATCCAAGTACCAAATCACAGTTTTCTTCTGTACCACCCTCAAAAGCCTTGCCATCTTTTATACCAATATAATCAATATTTACCGTATCTCCGGCCTCCGCTGCACGGTCAACTTCCACCAGTTCGGCGTAATATTCCAGCATAGATGCAATCTCCGCGTCCACTTCCGCCGGGGACACCCCGGTTAATACCAAACCTTTATATTCCCCAACCGTAATGGTTTCTTCTTCCGGCATGGTTTCTGCATAAGGAGTAAGCAGTGACAAAAGGTACTGAGCATTGGATCGTGTATTCTCATTATAGGTAAAAACCAGCGTTATCATCCGGTCTTCTTTTTTCCTGACCAGACATTCCTGATACACCTTATCCCCATTTTCGTAAGTAGCAACGGCGGACACTCCAATATAATTTTCCCCGGCGACTTCCGCATCAAAGAAATCCTCACCATATTCGTAAGTAACCATTCCCACAGAGGACGATGTAATAAGCAATACACCCAGGTACTCCTCTTCCGTCATCTGTTCATAGCCACCCTGCAATGATTCTACCTGCACTAAGAGAACCCCATCTTCCTTATGCCGGGCTCCCATCTCAAAATATACTTTCTCCGCTGCAATTTTTGTTCCGTATGAATTTTCTCCATGAATAAGGCTGGCGCCCCACGATGCCAAACTATCCAGTTCTTCCCGTGGCAGCATGTTCACTTTTTCCGTAGCAGAAAACTGCATATTCAGCCACTCACTCTTGAAGCCTTTTTCGGTCAGCGTACCTTTCACATAAGTACTTGGTATTAATGTGCGTTCCGGCAAAACTACCGGTTCAGACTCATACGTTCCAAAAGAGCTCCATAACATCTGCTCATAATCTTTTGTATATTCCGAATAGTTTATTATAATGGAAATCATGTAGCCGTCTTTTTTTCGCACAAGAACATTCTGCCAAATCGGAATTCCGGTTCCATAGTCTCTTGTCCCTCTGATTCCGGTATATCTCTCTCCGCAAAACTCCACAGCGTGGACATCTTCCTCAACCGTAAATTTCCACTTGGCGTTACCATTATCTCCTGTAAGGACATCCAGATATTCTTCCTCCGTTAATCCCCTGTACAACAGTGGTAACTTCTCTACAAGCACCGAAACGTTGACTCCATTACCGTATTGAGCCATCATTTCCGTTACAGTAGTTACACTGGTAATATCCAAAACCGCTTCTGCATTATCTCCGTACACTAATCCCATGCTCTGCATCATTACTGCATTCAGTTCCTCCTGCGTCAGCATATGCATTCCGGTTTGCGCTGTAAAACGGAGATTCAGCCATTCGCTTTCAAATCCCTTTTCCGACACAGTACCCTTTTCATAGGTACTTTTCGCCACTACTGGAGTAGGTGTTGGTTCCGGCGTCGGAGCGGAAGTTGCTGTCGGCTCTGGGAACAGGGCTTCTGTCGGGGCAGCTTCCTCTGTTGGAGTTGGTGCAGGAGTTTCCTTTTCCGGTTCATCGTCACAAGCTACTAATGACATAGCAATAGAACAAATTGCAATAAATGTAATAAATCTTTTCATACTTTTTTCCTCTACTTTTTAAGGTGCGGATTACCGATATGGCACAAAGGCATCCAGCAGTTTCTGCATGCCGTTTTCCGAAGAAGTTCCTCCGGTAATACTAATCAAAACGATGCGGTCATCCTGCTTTTTTAAGTAGTTTTCCTGGCGCAGGTCTCCTTCGTCTGTGTAAGTAGTATAGCCAAAGTTTAAAAACTCCTGTCCACCAATTTCTTTTTCGTAAAAGATGTCATCCACTATGTAAGTAACATTACTGCTTTCCAGTATGCTTAAGTCATCCCTCATCTCTTTTGCATATTCTTCCGCAGAAACAGATTTGTCCGGCAGACGCTCTGTCATTACCTGAATCAGCAGACCTTCCGATGGCCACAATGCCGCCATTTCATATACAACCGAAAGATCCTCATACGGAAGCTTCCCTTCCGGAAGTTCTCCGTTCAGAGCTTCTTCCACCAGGCGCATGGTTTCATCCAGTTCTTCCTGTGAGTACATCTCTAACCCCTTTGGTGAACGGAACTTAAGCCCCAGCCATTCGCTCTCATACCCATCGGAAACGAGCGTACCCTTTTGATAAGCACCCCTTTCCTGTTTGGACGGTTTTGGAGTTGCTGTTGGTTTTACCGTAGGGGTTGGCGTTTTGGTTGGTTTTTTGGTCGGAACCGGGGTGGACGTAGCTTTTTGCTCCGGTATCGGCGTATTTGTAGCTGTAATTTTTGGCGCCTCCTCCTGCTCCAATGTTATTGTAGGAGTTGGTGTCGCCGGGTCAATAATAAGCGGAGTTGGTCTGCTTGTAACAGTGGGCGTTTCTTTTGCATCCGCTTTTGCGCAACCTGCAAAAAACATTCCGCAAATTACAAGTATTCCGATTTTAAGTATCTTTGTTTTCACTATTTATCTAATTCCTTCTTCAATGTAATTACGGTGAATTCCTGTCCGTAAAAGTTTTCTCTGGTTACAATTCCTTCTGCCTTTTCTTTTGCAAAATCCTCTTCCGGACGGTTTACGGAAAGAATCAGACGGGAATAACCACCCTTACCTTCCTTATCTGCCGCCTCATATGCTGCCGCCTCGTCCTTTAAAATCTTTGCAAGAATTGCCGGTTCACAGTCGGAGGAATCCAACACCAGATTATAGTTGGAATAATTAAAATATTCGATATTATACAGTTCTTTGTAGCGGGTATCCTCTGTTTCCGCACGCTTTTTCAAGTTAGCTTTGGCGTCCTCTAAAGAAGCATAGTGCTCTACTTCACCGCGACTTGCGTCTCCTGCCACACGCTTTGCTGCCACGTCCAGGCTGACGGAAAGGAATACCTTAAAGGATTTCTCCACGAAATGCCATGCCAGACGGGAATCAAACAAAATGCTCTTGTCCGGATTTTCTCTGGAAATTCTTGCCGTTGTATCGTCGATTTCATGATCATATTTTGGATCCTTGTTCATCAATTCATTCATTTCCAGAACACTGAGTCCGTGCTCCTCTGCAATTTTACGGATAACCTTTCCCGTAGAGAAAATCTCATATCCATATTCTGCCTCTAATATCTTACTTAATGTAGACTTGCCACTGCCTAAATTACCGGTTAATGTAATATGCATTTTGATTACCGCCCTTTCTTTTAAGAACTCTTTTGTATTACAATATTGTACCAAAAAAAACAAAGGCTGTCTATGTTGTATTTACAAAACCCGACCTAAAATGGTATAGTATGGATGTCATTAATACGGACTACGATACTTTTCAGATAAGAGGAGTTTTTTCATGAAGCAAAATACAACTCTCAAAACAAATATATTAAAATGGCTCTCCTTTCTCCCGGCCATTATTCTTTTATATTTAATTTTCGATTTTTCTGCCCAAAACGGTGAGTCTTCCGGCTCCCTAAGCTTTCAGGTCAGCTTATTTTTCGTCCGGCTGTTTTCACCGTTATTTCCGACTGCCCGCTCGGAGCTTGTACTGTTTGAACAGGCGGAAGCCATTCACCTGTATGTGCGGAAAGCTGCCCACATAACCGAATATTTTCTGTTGACACTTTCTCTGCAGCTTCCTCTTACCGCGTGGCTTCGTAAATACTTTTCTCCAAAGAAACGGATTGTCATCGGAGCGCTTCTTTCCGTACTGTTTGCTGCTTTGGATGAGTTCCATCAGTCTTTTGTACCCGGAAGAAACGGTAATTTCACTGACATTTGTATTGATTCCGTCGGAATAATCCTAGCTTCTCTTTGTTTACTGATTTTCTTTTCTCTAAAGAATACAAAAAGGCTTGCCCGGTAACAGGCAAGCCTTTGCTAATTATTTTCTATGCATCTTTTTTTGCAATTTTGTACTTTTCTAAATACTGATGATACAGCTTATCAAATTCGCCCTCTTCCTTCAAATGGTGCTGATATTCATGAATATCCAAATCCTCATGCTCGGACATTTCGATAATACAGCTTGCTACATTGGAGCAATGGTCAGATACACGCTCTAAGTTGGTAAGAATATCAGAAAGCACAAATCCATGCTCCATGGTGCATTCTTCCTTCTGGAGACGTCTGATATGACGCACACGGATCTGCTCCTTTAAGTCATCCACAACCTGCTCTAACGGTTCAATGACATAGGCTTTCTTTTCATCCTGAGTGATGAATGCTTCTTCCGTCATCTGCATAATCTCGTTGATGGCGCTATACATAACACCCAACTCTTGTACTGCTTTTTCGGAAAATTCCAGACCCTTGTCCTTAATCTCGTCTGCTGAATCTACTACATTTACCGCATGGTCGGAAATTCGTTCAAAGTCACCAATCATATAAAGGAGTTTGGTTACTTCCTGGCTGTCGGTTTCTGTCATGTTTCTGGCAGAAAGCTTCATCAGGTAAGAACCGAGAACGTCCTCATAAATATCCACTTTATCTTCGGCATCATGCACTTCCTGAGCAATTTTTTCGTCATAATTGTTCAGCAAAGTAATTGCCTGCTGAATTGCCGTGGAAGAAAGCTTTGCCATCTGATCTGCCACTTCGTAACAACGCTCAATGGCTACTGCAGGAGTTTCTAACAAACGGTCGTCCAGCATATCGGTGAAGCTGTCACCCTTGGTATCGGTACCCTTGATTGTTGCAAATGCAAGCTTTTCAAGAAGCCCGGAAACTGGCATCAGCAACGCAACAGAGAAAATCTTAAAGATTGTATGAACCGCAGCAATACCCCACATGTCGATGATGGTTCCCTCTGCCCAGGCAAACAGACCAAACACATTGGTAGTAGTTAAAATCCAGCCAATCAGATAATATGCACTCATCCATAAAATCACACCGATAATATTAAAGTATAAATGCACCAGTGCTGCTCTTTTACCATTCTTATTTGCACTGATGGAAGAAAGCATAGCTGTTACACAAGTACCGATATTCTGACCCATAATGATAGGCATTGCTGCACTGTAGGTAATAGCACCGGTGCTGGATAATGCCTGCAAAATACCAACCGAAGCAGAAGAAGACTGCACTACTGCCGTAAGCACCGTACCTGCTAAAATACCGAGCAATGGATTCTTAAATAAAAGAAGAATCTGTTGGAATTCCGGACTGGATTTTAATCCTCCAACCGCGCCGGACATCATATCCATACCAACCATAAGGATTGCAAAACCCATAAGGATGTTTCCGATATCTTTCTTCTTGTCTCGTTTGGCAAACATATTAAGGCAAATACCGATTAAAGCCAAAATTGGCATCCAAGCCGACGGCTTTAACCAGGCCAGCCACTCTGCAGCGCTGGCAGCACTACCGCCAAGGCCGTTTAAACCGGTAATCCAAGCTGTTACCGCAGTACCGACATTGGCACCCATAATAACGCCGATTGCCTGAGAAAGCAGCATGGTTCCGGAGTTTACAAAACCCACCACCATTACTGTTGTAGCAGAGGAGGACTGGATAATGGCTGTTACGCCAAGTCCCAGCAGAAATCCCTTCCACTTATTAGAAGTTAAATTACCAAGAATTGTTTTCAGTTTTCGTCCGGCACTCTTTTTGAGGGCGTCGCCCATAACATCCATACCGTAGAGGAACAAGGCAAGGCCGCAGATTAGGGTTAATACGTCGAAAATCGTCATATGTGCTCTCCTGTCTTCTTTGTTTTTACTTTTGCATTACTATAAAATTACATCGATATTACTTCCATTTTACAATACAAGTATAGTATACACCAAATTTTCTCAATATACAAAGGAAATCACAAAAAATTTTTAAATTTTACGTAGATTTTACTTTGCAAGAGTATGTTTCATAGGAAATATTTCTATCAAGGCAATCAATACCACCAGCTTAGCTGGTGGTTTGCTCTGCGGCTATAAGCCGCTGTTCCCAGCTTGCCTCTAAAGAGGCTCTGAAAGATCCGCCTTCCGCACTGCGGTCACGGGCTGGCTCTAAAGAGCCTCTTTTTATTTGCC
>JAZQJL010000271.1:0-13443 GCA_045541595.1 Lachnospiraceae bacterium
GAATATTCTGGTAATAAAAACAGTTTCCGGCATGGCTATGGCGGCAGCGGCGGCACTGGATTCGCTGGAACTGGATGCCATTGTGGGTTGTATTGCCGGTGATGATACAATTATGTGTGCCATTCGTACCGATGAACAGACCGAAGAAGTTATGAAGATAATTTCAGAATTGATTTATGGTCAATAAGCGTATTTGGGGAAAACACAAAGAAATTTTGACAATTAGAATAAGTTGTGATAAAATATATTTTTGGAAAATATTTTAGATTAGAACAGGAGAGAAAATAATGTCCGGACATTCTAAATTTGCTAATATCAAGCATAAAAAAGAAAAAAATGACGCAGCAAAGGGTAAAATCTTTACAAGAATCGGGCGTGAAATCGCCGTTGCAGTAAAGGAAGGCGGCCCGGATCCAAACAACAACAGTAAGTTAAAGGATATCGTTGCAAAGGCAAAGGCAAATAATATGCCAAATGACACCATCGACCGCAGCATCAAAAAGGCAGCCGGTGAAGGTCAGAACGTAAACTATGAATTTGTATCCTACGAAGGCTACGGTCCAAGCGGCATCGCTATCATCGTAGATGCGTTAACCGATAACAAGAACAGAACAGCGGCAAACGTAAGAAACGCATTCACCAAGGGTAACGGTAACGTTGGTACCCAGGGGTGCGTATCCTTCATGTTTGACAAAAAGGGCCAGATTATCATCGATAAGGAAGAGTGTTCCATGGATGCCGACGACCTCATGATGCTTGCCCTCGACGCAGGCGCAGAAGATTTTGCAGAGGAAGAAGACAGCTACGAAATCATCACAGAGCCTGACGCATTCTCCGCAGTTTTCGCTGCTTTGGAAGAGGCTAAGATTGCTACCGTATCCGCAGAAGTAACCATGATTCCTCAGACCTGGGGCACCTTAACCGACGAAGGTGACATCAAGAGCATGAACAAGATTCTTGATTTACTGGATGAGGATGACGACGTACAGCAGGTGTACCACAACTGGGATGAGTAATTAGAAATAAAAAAAATGAAAGCAAAGACCTTTTTATAACTGTGTTGCGGTTGTAAGAGGGTCTTTCTTGCTTCATAGGAAAGTTTTTCCTATGAAGCAAGAAAGCTCCGCGGGGATGCGCACTCGCGCGAAGAGGAAATCTGTCGCAAGCGACCGCGCTCGACGCGAGAGTTCCGTTAGCACGGAACTCTTTGTTCTGTACAAAAGTTCCTTGCCTACGGCTTACAATATTGACATCTCCGCGCTTTTGTGACAATATTATCTATATACGATTAGCAAGAAGGAGGCTGGAACATAAAATGAAACATAAAAGGTTGCGTTTTTTACTGACAGTCTTTTTATTATTGTCTGTGATGCTTTTCGGTGCCTGTGAAGAGGAAGAAACCTGGGAGGATGACGGATATACAGTGGAAGATGGGGATTCGGAAGACGAGAATTCGGACAAAGATAAGGAATTGACGGAAGATCTGAATCCGGCAAAAGACGAGGCTACGCCGACTCCGGAAAAGAAGGAAGAAAACTGTACTCATCAATATGACGAAGGTGTGATTACGGAGCTTGCGTTCTGCGACCAGCCGGGAACTAAAAAATACACCTGTGTTTCCTGCGGCCACGAATATGAGATGTCTTATACGTTGCCGGTGTATACCGCTTCTGAGCTTTATGAGCAGTCCGTAAAATATGTGGGAGAAATTATCACTTACGACAGAAGCGGCTATGAATATGCGCTGGGAACCGGAATTGTTATTTCCTCCGATGGAGTGATTGTAACAAATTATCACGTGATAGAGGGTGCGTATTCTGCCAAAATTACAATAGGCGAACTTACCTATACGGTGAAGTCGGTACTGGCTTACGATGCTGCGATTGATCTGGCGGTGTTAAAAATAAATGCATCGGGCTTGGATTATGCGAACGTATGTAAAAAAGCTGTCAGCGTAGGCGATACCGTATATGCCATCGGCTCTTCCAGGGGCATGACAAATACCTATTCCCAGGGAATTATTACCTATGCAAACCGGGTCGTTGAAAATGTGGCTTATGTGCAGCATGATGCTTCCATTGCCCAGGGAAATTCCGGCGGTCCGCTGATTAATGCCTATGGAGAAGTAATCGGTATCAATACCTGGATGATGGCAGATTCCCAAAATCTCAATTTTGCTATTTTTACTACGGAGCTTGACAATCTGGTTTATCAGGAGCCTCTTACACTGGCTGAGCTTTACCGGCAGGAAGATAATGCTTTTGCTGAATTGGTTGCTTATATTCAGACGTATGGAACCTATGAATCTGATGGGGAGTATTACCGTCTGGAATTAGGGGAAGAATATTCGTCGGACTATACCAGTGTTTACTCCAGATATGCCTTCTATTATCCGGGCGATCATATTGTTACGTTGGACTTTTTGATTGATTATGGAGACAACTGGGTGTATTTTGAAATAGATGAAGCCTTGGATGGCACCTACTATTGGGAGTACTTTGATGACAATTGTGAAATGAGCGGAACCTTGTATGCGGAAACTTACAGTGAAGACTGTTTACTTGGCTATGGTTATGATACCGTGGGCTCATCGGAAGAAAGAGAGTACATACGGGAACTGGCATCTGTCATGATAGATGTGCTGTGCTCCTACATCAGCGATGATTTTGCGCCGATTGGCGTTACGGCAGAGGATTTGCTGTTTTATTATTACCAATAAGAATGCAGAACTTCCCCCCTGGCAGATGCTCGGGAGGAAGTTCTTTTTTCGATGTAACAAAAGTGACACATAAATGCCAAGAATTGCCGCTAAAATAAATACAAGATTTTGTATTATTATCTAAATTGGCAGGAAGGTTCTGCCGATATATAGGATAAGGAATACTTATGTCCATTTGTACATAACAAACTTTGAATAAATATTATACGAGAGAGGGTTTTGATTATGATGAAACATATGAAAAAAGCAGTCAGCTTCTTTATGGCGGTATGTTTACTGGCGGGCAATGCCTATGTAAACACAGAGGCTAATACAACGGTTACCATGTCAGAATGGACTGAACAGTCCAAACCGGCAGAACCATTAATGCCGGCCGGCTTACAAAAATATTTAGACGGCAGAGAAACCAGAGTGGCCAGCGCGGCAGAAGATAGTGACGCCGGTGGTTTTGTATTCTACAATCCTACCGCAGGTAGTGGAGAGGTTGTCAGAAGTGGAGACGTTATCACGATTTCCGGCACCACAAAATTCCTCTTAACAAAGGTCGATGAAGATGACAATCCAATCGGTTTCGACTCCGGTGTAGTAATTCAGGAGGTGTTACCGGCCAACCCATCCATCGCCATGATAGAAGACGAGGGTGCAGATAATCTGGGATATAACGTTACCATCACTGCGGTTGCACCGGGTGAAACCACCATCAACGTTCAGATTAAAGAGCCGGTATATGACGCAGGCAATAACGTTGTAAAATACAATTCCTATACCTTTACCTGTACGGTTCAGGTAAAACTTGAAATTGACAAATCCGAAGCAGATTACTGGAAAAAGGTTTCCGGTGAAGATGTTTTAGTTTTAAAGCACACGGAAGACGGTTACAGAATCAAGCTGAAAGGCGTTAAAAATCAGTTTGTGGATCCGGAACTGGTTACCTGGATGACACCTGCAGAAGACGGTATCATTGAGATTGATGAAACAACAGGTACCTTAATTCCAAAGGGTGCAGGTCTGGCAGAAATTGCACTGACTCCAAAGAGCGGCAGCCAAAAAGCAGAAAAAATTACGGTTATTGTTCAGCCGGTAGGTGCAATTGACGACCCTGACGCTCCGATGACAGATACACCAACTCCGGACAAGTATCATACTTACAGTCCTACATTTACACTGTACACCAATGGTAATCCTGCTTCTAACATGAAGTGGGAGGTATATGCACTTACCTGGAACGGTGCAGAAGTTACGGAAAAACTGGTAACAGACAAAGACACCTCCTTACTGGCATACTCTGTCAGCACGGAAGACGGCAGAATCTATTTCAGCGAGGCAAAGGCAGGCACCTATAAGGTAATCGGTTATGCTTCCGATGAAAAGCTTTATCTTGATAAATCCTGGAATAAGATAGAGTTTAATATTGTGGTAGACCTCACATTGCAGGATAAAACCTGTTTCATGAACGTAGGAGACACCTACAGTATTCTCGGTAACTCTAATGTTCCTGTAAAACGCTTCTCGGAATTACTGTCCGTGGACTATGTGGATTCCATAAACGGACAATACATTGCGGAACTGGATTCCAAAGTGGGTCTGGTTACAGCGATGAACGAAGGTGCAATGCAGGTTCTTGTAAAGTACAGAGAAAGTCTTCAGGACAGCATTTATGAGCCGGGAGATCCAAACCGTTCCCTGCAGGCAACTTATACCTTCCATGTTATTGATAACATTTCCATAAACACTACAAGCCTTAATATGTACACAGGCACAACCTATCAGTTAATTGCCAACACCACCGACCGTACTTCTCCAATCACCTGGAAATCTTCTGACGAAAAATACGCAGAAGTAGATGAAAACGGTCTGGTTACGGCAAAAAAGGCGACCGGCAACAAACCGGTACTGATTACTGCATCCCAGATTATCAACGGTGTGGAAAAGTCTGTTGTCTGCAGCATTTACATTCAGGCGGCTGTAACCAAGGTTACTTTAAACCCTGATAATGTAGTGTTAAAAATTGACGAGTTTGAAACCATCAGAGCAACGGTAAGCCCGTCCGGTTTAATCGGAACTTCCCTGCACTGGCTGACTTCTGACCCTAGTATTTTTGTTATTACGGAAACAACAGACTTAACCGTAACCATTCAGGGTAAAACCGGTGGTACCGCAGTGTTAACCGCGTTAAATGCAGAAAACATCGTGGTTGGTTATTGTAAGGTTACAGTAAATCAGGCAGCTCAGGGCATTAAGTTATCCGAAACCGACGTAAAAGTGGCATTGTCCCACAAAACATACCAGTTATATGTAACGTTAACTCCGGACAATACCACCAACAAAAATGTTATTTGGGATTCCCAGAACAAAAACATTGTAACCGTAGACCAAAACGGTCTGGTAACCTTAAAGAAGGCGGGAACAGCCACTATTTCCGTACAGTCGGTAGACAATCCGCTGTTAATTGCATATTGTACCTTTACTGTGCAGGATGTGGTTTCCAGCTTAAAATTAGATTATCATGAACTGGAGATGTACTCCGGAGAAACCAAAAGACTGAGCTATGTTATGACTCCGGCACTGGTGGATAATGCCAAAGTTATTTGGACTTCCTTTGATACTTCCGTAGCAACGGTAGATGCTTCCGGTATGGTAACCGCAAAGGGACCGGGCAAAACACACATTATGGTAATGTCTGCATCCAACGGTTCCTATTACGATCTTTGTACCGTAGTTGTAAAGCAAAAGGCTACCAGTGTTAAAATGAACTATAAAGAAGTAACCATGAACCGTGGCGAATATTTCGACATGGAGGTTACCATTGCTCCGGCTAACAGCACAGAGGCATCCTTAATTTGGGAAAGCTTAAATACATCCGTTGCAACAGTTTCTTCTACCGGACGTATTACGGCAAGAGCAGAAGGTACCGCAGTTATTGCAGTAAGAACCCAAAGCGGTGCAACTTCTTACTGTACCGTTACTGTTTTGGAACCTGTCATTTCTTTGGAGCTGGATCCGACAGACATTGTAATTGATGTAGGTGAAATTTTCCAGATTGATCCGGTGTTTAAACCGGTAGCACCTAGCATTAAAGAGGTTAAGTGGACCTCCTACGACGAAGATATCGCAACCGTAAATGCACTGGGCGAAGTAGAGGGTATTTCCCGCGGAGCTACCATTGTTACCTGCGAAACTGTAGACGGCGGTTTCAGAGCATTCTGTCTGGTTCAGATTGTGGATGCAGCAATGCAGGTAACCATCAATCCTGATAATTACCGTCTTGGTTACGGTAAAACCGTTCAATTAGAAGCAACGGTAACCAATCACGGTAAAGTGGTTGAAAACCTGCCAATTCTTTGGGAATCTTCGGATGAAGACGTTTGTACCGTGGATGAATACGGAAAGGTAACCGGTGTTAACTACGGTTATGCCACCATCCGTGCGGAAGTAGATGATGAGTACGGGGCATATGCAACCTGTGAAATCCGCGTGGTACGTGAAGTAACATCCATTAAATTAAATCATAGTGTATTAACTATTATCCAGGGACATACGGCTTCCCTGAAGGCAGATGTCCTGCCAAGTAATGCAACCTATACAAGCGCAAACTTCAGCTCTGACGACGAGTCTATCGCTGTTGTGGATGAAGACGGCGTAATTACGGCAATCAAACCGGGAACCACCTGGATTTGGGCAAAGGCAAAGGACAACAGCGGAAAATATGCCCGTTGTTATGTAACGGTTATTGAACCGGTACCGGCAACCGGTGTTACGGTTTCCGATAAAAAGGTGGTACTTGTTGCAGGAGAAACCAAGAAGTTAGTTTACACAATGAAGCCAACCAATACCACAGACGATGTGGTTTGGACTTCCTCCGATGAGGCTATTGCAACCGTAAACGGCTCCGGTGTTATTACCGCCCGCAGAACCGGTAGTACAACAGTAACGATTATGACAACCTCCGGCAAAACTGCCCAGGTAGAAGTTGTTGTTATCGGTCTCAGCAGAACCAGTTTGGAACTGCCGGTATATACCCAGTATTCCAGACTTACGGTAGATGGTGCTACTGGCACAGTACGTTGGGACGTAGAGGATCAGACCATTTGTGATGTAAGTAATGGCGTAATCACCGCAAGAAAAGCCGGAACTACGTATGTTACTGCAACTGTAAACGGCAGAACCCTTCGTTGCAAGGTTACTGTCAAACCAAATACAAAAAAATAGTATAATAAAAAGGAGTATGCCTTTTCGTGTTACAAAGTCTTCATGTAAAAAATTTTGCTATTATAGACGAGACGGAAGTAGACTTTCGTGAGCATTTAAATATTATGACCGGTGAAACCGGTGCCGGTAAATCGATTCTGATTGATTCCGTAAATGCAGCAATCGGAGCCAAGGTTTCCAAAGATATCATCCGCCGGGGCGCAGACTACGCCCTGGTGGAATTAACCTTTAGTGACCTAAATTCTACTATCGTAGAAAAAATAAAGGAACGCGATATTTTTCCGGAAGAAGGTATGCTGGTTCTTTCCAGAAAAATTATGGAGAGTGGAAAATCCGTTTGCAAAATTAATGGAGAAACGGTAACGGCAGCAATTTTAAAAGAAATTGCCGGATATCTGATTGATATACACGGTCAGCAGGAGCATCATTCCCTGCTTCATAAGGCATCCCATTTAAAGTTTTTAGACCGCTATGCCAAAGATGCGTTGGGGGTTCTTCCAAACCGCTTAGAAGAAGCTTATAAAGTTTGGAAAGCCGCAAAAGAAGAATTGGAGAACGCAGTGGTAGACGAAGGAGAACGCAATCGGGAAATATCCTTTCTCACCTTTGCTCTGGAAGAAATCGAAGGAGCCAGACTAACTGTTGGGGAAGATGCAGAACTGGAGGAGGAATTTAAAATTCTTTCCAACAGTAAGCAGATTGTAGAGGCAGTGTCCGGTTGTCTAAGGTTTACAAAAGAGACCGACGATAATGCGGAGGAACTAATTTCCAGAGCTCAGCGCTACTTGTCTAAAGTAGCGGAATATGATGCCGGGCTTCAGAATATGGAGGCGGTATTAAACAGTGTGCAGGACATGCTTTCTGATTTTAACAGTCAGGCAGAATCTTATATTTCCAACATGGAAGATTCGGGAGAACGGTTCTATGAAGTAGAACAACGTTTAAATGTGATAAATCAGTTAAAGGGTAAATATGGTGGTTCCCTGGAAGCTGTTCTTGCATATAAAGAAGAATGTAATGAAAAAATTGAGAAATACAATAATTATGAAGCATATTTAGAAAAGCTTCGCAAAGACTATAAAAAAGCAGAAGCGGAATGTCTTGATTTATGTGAAAAAATTTCGTTAATTCGTCGGGAGTATGCAAAAAAAATGACAGTAGCCATGAAAATGGCGCTGACGGATTTGAATTTTTCCGACGTGCAGTTTGAGCTTCCTTTTGAAAAAATGGAACAGTTTAATTCTTCCGGTTATGACTCCTGTGAATTTATGATTTCCTTAAATTTAGGAGAAGGATTAAAACCGTTAACAAAAGTTGCTTCCGGCGGTGAATTATCCCGTATCATGCTGGCAATGAAGTCTGTACTGGCAGAACAGGATGAAATTTCAACCTTAATTTTTGATGAAATTGATACCGGCATCAGTGGAAGAACGGCGCAAAAAGTATCGGAGAAAATGGCACAAATCGGCGCAGGACATCAGATTTTGTGTATTACTCATCTGTCCCAGATAGCTGCTATGGCAGATGCCCACTTCTTAATTGAAAAGAATGTCGAAGAAGGAAGAACAAAAACAAATATCAGAGAGCTTCGACGGGAAGAAATTTATAACGAGCTGGCAAGAATGCTGGGCGGAGCAGAAATTACTACAGCTGTAGTACAAAACGCAAAAGAAATGAAACAGCTGGCAGACAATCTTAAAACATATGTAAAATAAGATACAAACAAAGAGAAAGCAGTGAATCAGGCATTCACTGCTTTTGTATTTCCATGGGAAGAGTTTGCAGATTACTTTGTTGCTTTTCCACTCATACTAACAGAGGAAAAATGGTGATGATTTTGAGTGGGAGAGGGAAGCTATGGAACAGGAATTGTGCAAACGCAAGAGGAAAGGCCGACTGTTTATTTTAATAATTCCGGTCGGTCTGCTTTTCTTAATTTTATATGGGTATTATTGGATGAAAATTAATGTGCCTTCAGAAATGAAACTGATACTTGGCCAAGAGGAAAACTTTGATTTTTCCGTACCGATGGAAGCCAGTATTATGGGGGAAGAGGCAGCCGGAGTACTATATATAAATCAGAAACCACTGGAAGAAGACGTGATTGATATTGATTTGCAAAATCCGTTTTCCGTCAGTTCTGAAACTTTGGGAGAATACGAAATATTGCTGAAATTATTCGGTATTATTCCGATTAAAGAAATTTCCTTGGAGGTTATTGAGGAACTGGAAGTCATTCCGGGGGGCGATGTTATTGGATTGCAAATAGAAACCGATGGGATTTTGGTATTGGGGACCGGAGCGGTAACATTAAAAGACGGAACCACGGTGGAGCCTGCAAAAGGAATTTTAAAAAGCGGCGATTATATTGTAGGAATCAATGGTAGGCTTGGTGTGACAAGAGAGGAGTTTATTGATTCTATCGGAGTAGAACGATTAAACCTGACAATAAAACGTAATGAAGAATTGGTGCAGGTAGAGATACAGCCGGTGCAGGACTATTCCGGTAAGTATAAACTGGGAGCCTGGATACGGACTGATGCCCAGGGAATCGGTACCATCACTTACGTTACCAGTAACGGGAAATTCGGAGCCCTGGGACATGGAATTACGGATGTGGACACCGGACTTTTAATGGATATAGATGGCGGAAAATTGTTTGATGCGGAGGTGTTAAGTGTTGTCAAAGGGAAAAACGGCACACCGGGGGAACTCATTGGGATTATCCGGCAATCCGGTATCAGTCAGATCGGTGAAATTGAGGAAAATTGCAGTAAAGGAATTTACGGTCAGGTAAGGCTTGGCATAGTGAATGGGGAAAAAGCTGTTCCCATTGCTCTGAAACAGGACATCGAGCTTGGAGCAGCTACCATTCTTTGTCAGGTGGATTCTGAGGTAAAAGAGTACGACATCGAAATCGAAAGGATTGAATTGGGACGTACCAATGATAATAAAGGGCTGGTGATTCGCATTACCGATGAGGAACTTCTTAAGAAAACCGGAGGGATTGTTCAGGGAATGAGCGGCAGCCCAATTATGCAAAACGGGAAGCTGATTGGGGCGGTAACACATGTGCTTGTGAATGATCCAACCAGGGGATATGGGATTTTTATAGAAAATATGCTGGAGAACAACTAAAATTAGAAGATGATTAGAAACCGATTATGATTTGCAAGAAGCCGTGACTTTTCATTATTGTAAGGTTATACTACTTTACAGTAATGAAAAGTCTTTTTGAGTAAAAAATAATTTAAAAATTTTCCAACCTTTTTTCAGAAAGGAACACTATATATATGGAGCACTAAGAAAAGAAGTAAAAAGAAATGTAAGGAGACTGCTATGGATAAAATCTTCGCGGATGAAATGATAAGTAAATACCAGAAGAAGTTTTTTGGCTTTGCCTTAGAGAAGTGCAGCAGTTTAAGCGAAGCAGAAGAATTAGCGTCCCGGATTACCTGTGAGGCTTATCTGACGCTACGGGCGGTAGAAGATGTGTACAACTGGGAAGGGTACTTGTACCGGATTGCCCATAACGTATATGTGCATTATGTGAAGGAGCAGATAAAGCACCGGGCCACAGAACCGGAAGAAACTAATTTGGTGGTACATAAGGATTATGCGGCAGAATATGCGGAAGCAGAGGAACTGTCATTGCTGCAACGGGAAGTCGCCTGGCTTAGCAAACGCCACCGGGAAATAGTGCTGTTGCATTATTATCACAATAAAAAGATTTCGGAAATTGCAAAAATTTTGGAGCTTCCGGAAGGCACGGTCAAGTGGCATTTGTCCGATGCAAAAACACAATTAAAGGAAGGAATCAAACACATGAGACGAAAGGGAAATTTAGGAATAGAACCAATAAAACTGACCGGCTTTGGTCATATGGGTACACCGGGAGAATTAGGAGATACCTCAGACTTCTTAGACTCCAAGCTTCGACAAAATATTGCTTTTGCTGCTTATTATGAACCAAGAACTATCGAAGAAATTGCAGAAGAATTAGGCGTCAGTCCGGTATTTATTGAGGATGAGGTAGAGTATCTGGCGGAATATGGGTATCTGGATTTATTACCGGGGCAACGGTACCGTACCAATGTTTTTATTGAAAACGTACCGATAGATATTTGTAGGCAGTCCAAAGATGTAAACCTTGAGATTGCCGATGTTCTTTGCGATATGTATATTCCCGGTCTTTTGGAGGAATTTAAGGAATGGGGAGACGAGATTTATGTTCCCGGTAACGATAGGAATTATTGGTATTGGACTCAAATAGGAAAACGCCTGACGGAGCTGGGAAGTCCTTTTGATGTAGATACCCTAATCAGAAATAACTATTACGTGAAGCGCAAGGATGGCGGCGAATATGTGGCTTATGCATCGGTAGAAAATGAGGAGATAAAAGATATTTCTACGGATATGGATTTGCTATGCGGTCCGATGTGGCACATAAATGATGAAAAAGGAATCGGATACTGGAGTCTCGGAACCGGGTTTGACAGCCGTGTGTTTGGATGGCTGGATAATTTGGAAAGTGACGGAATAACATTTCAACTGTTTTTAAAAGGAGAACTTCCAAAAAATGAAGCTCTTTTGGATAAATATGTTCGCTTGTATGACCGCGGATTTATTGTAAACCGGGATGGTAGGGATGTAGTAAACGTTATTGTAGAAAAGACGCCTGTGCTTGATGAACCATTTATTGCCAATAAAGTGTTCGGGACCAGAAAGCTTCCGGATGCAGTAGCAGCCAAGGTGGAGGAATTGGTGAAAAAGAAGATATTGCTGGAAAAACCGTATTATCCGGGACACATGCATAAAATGCTGGATTTCTGGCATCGGGTAAGACCTTTTAATCCGAATCTGGTTTTTGAGAAATTGGTGAACCGCGGTGTGTTACAGCCTTTAACCGAAGAGCAGAAAAAGGGGGTTATGATTATTACTTACAGCGATGTACTGCCAACGCAAGACATGTAGATAAGTGGCAGAAGAGCTCTTTAAAAAAGAAAACAGTTAGTGGAGAGAAATCATGGAGAATAACAAAGAAAAATCAAAAAAATCATATAATGTATTTGCTGTTATCAAACGGATGATGAAGCATATGTGGGAACAGGATAGGGCGCAATACGGACGAATAGCAGTTTATACGATAATCGGGGCGTTGTATCCATTTCTGGCCGTATTTTTACCGAAGCTTGCCATTGGTATTTTAGAGCAGGGAGGGGAACATGCCATTCGGAATTTGCTGATTGCCATGGGCGGGTATTTTGTTGTGGCAGGCAGCATTGTAACAGTAGTGCGTTACCTGACAACTTACATATCTACCAGAAATATGCGGATTCGTATTATGTACCTGGGACAGTTGTCCGGCCGTTTGCAGACCATGGATTATTGTCATCATGAAAATGCCGGCTTTTTTGAAGAATATCAAAAGGGTATGAATGCAGGAAATAATAATGCCAACGGTATTGAAGGCTTATACAACAAGATGACCACAATTGGAGCAAGTTTTCTGACTTTGGTTGGTATGGTCATTATGGCGGGAGCATTAAGCCCGGTGCTGCTTCTTTCTTTGGTGGTACATGTGGCAGTGATACTATGGACCTCCAAGCGGACCCACGATTATGAGTATTCCAAGAAAGAGGAGACTTCCAAGGCATGGCGCCGCATTGGTTATTATGAAAGGACTACATTGGACTTTTCCTATGGGAAAGATATCAGGATTTTTAATTTAAGAAACCGGATTATGGACAATTATCAGGCAGAAATCAATGCCATGGTAAAATTATTTGCCGGAATTAAAAACAGGGAATTTCTTCTTAGTTTATGCGGTATTGTTACCCTGCTTATCAGCAATGTTCTTACTTATGGAATTTTGGTACAGCAGGTGGTAAACGGTATGCCGGTCAGTTCCTTTACTATGTATACCGCCATGGTGGTGTCCTTAATGTCACTGATGTTGGAGTTTGGTAAGGATTTGGCATTCATTTGGAATGAAGGGGAGTATGTGAACGATTTTTACCGTCTGCTGGACGCACCGCTTGTGGTGGAAGGCGATAAAACAGCAGCAGAGGTACTTTGCACTACAACTATGGAATCGGGAGAAACACAGGGAAATACATTAGAAATTGTATTTGATCACGTGACCTTCCGATATCCGGGCACGGAAAAAAATATTTTTACCGATTTGAATTTTACCATTCATTCGGGAGAGCGTCTTGCCATTGTTGGTGTCAATGGTGCAGGAAAGTCTACGTTAGTTAAGCTGATGACCGGACTTTTTGCACCGACAGAGGGACATATATATATAAACGGCGTGGATATTACAGCACTTCAGAAAAGTGAGCTTTACAGCCTGTATTCTGCGGTATTTCAGGAGGTGAATGTGCTTGCATTTACCATTCGGGAAAATGTGGCCTGCGCTTCGGAAAACGTAGACGATGAGCGGGTAAAAATGGCTCTTGATAAGGTTGGCTTATGGCATAAAGTGGAGCATTTTGAACATGGTCTGGACCAGA
>JAZQJL010000272.1:0-2328 GCA_045541595.1 Lachnospiraceae bacterium
CCATCTGTCCTGATGGCGGGAAACGCCGCGGAGCGGATAGGATTCTCCGTTTAAAAGGAAGCCTTCCTGAGGATCAATCTTGTAGGTACGGCAACCGAACCGCGTGCTGACAGCATCGGTAACCTCATCGCCGGAAAGTAAGGAAACTTCTGCAGTGTAAAGGTACGGGTCTTTACGGCCGTGCCATAAATGCACGTTGTCAATGTTAAGTGTTATTTTTGTCTCGGTAGCGGGAACCGTTGCTTCTGCCACGAGGCATCCGCATGGTCTCTTTAATTTGTAAACCAGCTTCTGGTCGGCGGATGCATTTGTCAGGAATGCTTCTACGGTAACTTCTGCATTTTCATCCTTTACAACAGGGGTAACCGCAAGTCCCGGACCACCGTAGTAGTCAAGGTCAAAGTGGGAATCGCTGACGGCAATAATGTTTACATCACGGTACATACCACCGTAGAAAGTAAAGTCTGCGTTCTGAGGATATACAGTCTGGTTTGCACGGTTGTCTACGGCAACAACTACCAGATTTTCTGCTTCTAAAACGCCGGTCATGTTGACTCTCCAGGTGGAGTAACCGCCGTCATGGTGACCTAAATGTTTGCCGTTTACATAAACATCTGCGGAGGAGTTGGTTCCCCGGAATTCTAAGTAGTATTGATCTGCTTCCGGCAAATCAAGCTTGGAAAGCTTTTTGGCATAGTAGCATACACCCCGGTAGTAATCGGCATCGCCGTCCTGACCGTCGATGGCATTCCAGGAATGAGGGATATTAACAAAATCCCACTTTTCCGGCAATGTGGTTGGTACTGCATCTGCATTTTTGGTAAATGCCCACTTTGCGTTGAAGTTTACAATTTGTCTCATGAGAGTCCTCCTTATATTTTAATTGTTTTACTCAGATGTAGTGAAGTAGTCCGGATAATCCCGGATGACCTTCATGCTGGAATTGAATCCGTCATACAGGTGATGACTGATACAGTCCTCTAATTTCTCCATATCTTTATTTACGATGCAGTTCCAGAGCTGCTCATGCTCATTATAGAGACGAAGTAATTCATCTTTACCTCCTAAGTTAATAAAGGTGCGGAACCGTTCATACTGGGAATTGACGGCACTGTAAAACAGGGAAATATTTTTGCGGCCGGCCAGCTCGTATAATGAATAATGGAATTCATTATCGTGCACAATAAAAGTGCGGGCCATTTCTTCGATTGGCAGGTCAGACTCCAACAGCTCCTTTTGCTTTTGTAACAGCATGCAGATTTTATACTCCTGAGACTTGTTGAGCGTATTGGCCAGTTCCCGGAAGATGGACTGCTCTAACGTGCATCGCATATAGAGAATGTCGGAAACAGTGCGTAAATCAATCAGAGAAACAAACGTGCCGATATGAGGTCGGATTTCCAATAATCCTTCCAACTCCAGAATTTTAAAAGCGTCCCTAACAGGTGTACGGGAAGTCTGAAAGCGGGCGGCCGTTTCGATTTCGCCGATGGAACTGCCCGGCGGTAACTCTAAGTGTAGTATTTCGTTTCTTAATTGACGGTATACCTGCTGATAGGTACCGACGTGCTTTTTATCAGTCATGTGTATTCTCCTTTGTACAAAACCATCAGAAAGTAATATTTTCCGGTGTATTACGGTGTAAAGACCGCGTAAATTTATTATATGTCGAAAAATACAAAAGGTCAATAACTTGTATACAAGAAAAGAATATATAATGCTAAAATTTTAATAAGAATATTGTACAGAATGCATAAAAGAAAGGCGCAATTTGGATAAAATGTAGAGAAAACGAACAAAATGAAAGAAATGTCAAGGAAAGCTTGTATGCATATGGGAAGAATAAAAAATGATAAAAAGCCGGAGGGAAATGAGAATGAAAAAGATAGGGAAAACAGAAGCAAGGGCATTTGGATGGAGAGACAAACTGGGCTATCTGTTCGGAGACTTTGGTAATGATTTTACGTTTATTTTGTCCTCCAGCTTTCTGCTGAAGTTTTATACGGATGTCATGGGCGTGTCGGCAGCGGTGGTAGGGATTATTATGATGATAGCCCGTTTTGTAGATGCGTTTACGGATGTGGCCATGGGACGGATTTGTGACCGGACAAAGGTGACGGCGGCAGGAAAATTCAAGCCTTGGATTCTCCGCATGTGCGGACCGGTGGCCATCGCCTCCTTTTTGATTTACCAGAGCAGTTTTGCAGGCATGCCGATGTGGTTTAAAATCGGTTGGCTGTTTGTGACCTATATTTTATGGGGATCCATTTTTTATACATCGATTAATATTCCGTACGGTTCCATGGCATCTGCTGTTTCCGCAGAGCC
>JAZQJL010000273.1:0-8085 GCA_045541595.1 Lachnospiraceae bacterium
TTAGCTGGCTCAGTTTGATCTGCAGGGGCGTCTGGCCTTCTTCGGCTTTTGCCAGAGCATCGGCGATCTTGCCCATTTCGGTATCCATACCGGTGGCAGTGATGACAGCCATGCCACGGCCGTAAACTACGGTGGAGCCCATGTAAACCATGTTCTTACGGTCGCCGAGAGGAATATCCTTTGCGGAGTCGGTTAAGTTAATTAAATCAATAAACTTGGTAACCGGAACGGATTCACCGGTAAGGGCAGCTTCTTCAATTTTTAAGCTGGCATTTTCGATGAGACGTCCGTCGGCAGGAACAGCATCACCTGCTTCTAAAAGAATTACGTCACCCACAACTAAATCTTCACTGCGGACAGAAGTGATTTTTCCGTCACGTAACACTTTAGAGGTGGCAGCGGACATTTCCTGCAGGGCTTCGATGGCTTTTTCTGCTTTACTTTCCTGATAAACGCCAAGAACAGCGTTAATGATGACAACTGTAAGGATGATGAAAACATCGGCCAAGCTTTCCTTTTCGATGAAGGCAAGTATGCCGCTGACGAAAGCGGCAACCAGAAGAATAATAATCATCGGATCGGTCATCTGATGAAAGAAGCGGTTGATGAGAGAATCTTTCTTTGACTCGGCTAGCTTGTTTTTTCCGTTTTGAGCAAGTCGCTTTTCTGCCTCCGCACCGGTAAGACCATTTTGGGAGCTTTTGATTTCGTGAAGTACCTTTTCAATTTCTTCGCAATAAAATTTCAAAGTGTTTGTCTCCTTTCCTCCTGTTCTCTATAGTATTTGCATCTTTTCCGCATAATATTCCTGATTTTGAAATTTGATGGTGCTTTGATAAAAAAAGCACAGAAGTTTTCTAACAATACAGTTTAAAACGTTGAAAATGTACTCGCAATTTATAGGTGTCTATGGTATACTAAAAATATCTATGGGAAAAGTGTAGTGAAAGGATGGAGAGATATATGAGAGAAGTGGTAAACTTAAACAACAAATGGGCATTTTCAAAAAGAGCCACAGAAGTGCCAAAGAAGATGCCTCTACTTTGGGAAAAGGTAAATTTACCGCATTCCTGGAACGCCAAAGACGGTCAGGACGGCGGTGCTGACTACTACCGCGGCACCTGCTATTATGTAAAGGACTTTGCAAAGAAAGAACTGCCGGTGGCGGCACAGTATTATCTGGAAATCTGTGGTGCTAATTCATCGGCGGATGTGTACGTAAACGGTGAGAAATTGGCTCATCATGACGGTGGATATTCCACCTGGCGGGTTAATATTACCGGAGCGTTAAAAGAAAAGAATTCCATTGCCATTGCGGTGGATAACAGCGAAAATGACACCGTATATCCGCAAATGGCGGACTTTACGTTCTACGGAGGCCTGTACCGCAACGTAAATCTGATTGCAGTGGCAAACTCCCATTTCGAACTGGAAAATTACGGAGGACCGGGCATTAAGGTAACTCCGGTGATAGAGGGCGAGGCTGCTAAAATAACCATTGAGGCACCGGTAGTAAATCCCGGTCCGGAACAGGAACTAGTTTACATAATTTCGGATGCGGACGGAAATGAGGTGGCAAAATGCCTCGGAGTTCCCGGAGAAGATAAGGCAGAGCTGGTTATTCAAAAGGTACATTTATGGCATGGCCGCAAGGACCCGTATCTTTATACGGCTACAGTAAAGCTGATTAATAGAGATGTTATAGTGGATGCAGTCAGCACCCGGTTTGGCTGCCGCAGTTTTAAAATCGACCCGGAGGAGGGCTTTATCTTAAACGGAGAAAGCTATCCGCTACGGGGTGTTTCCCGCCATCAGGACAGATGGGGCTTTGGTAATGCCCTGCTTCCGGAACATCATAAAGAAGATATGGATTATATCTGTGAAATGGGAGCTACCACTATCCGGCTGGCCCATTACCAGCATGACCAGTATTTTTATGATTTATGTGATGAGAGGGGGCAGATTGTCTGGGCAGAAATTCCGTATATCTCCAAGCATATGCCGGGGGGAAGAGAAAATACCGTCTCCCAGATGAAGGAGCTGATTACACAGAATTACAATCATCCATCCATCGTTGTTTGGGGACTTTCCAACGAAATTACCATCAGCGGAATTACCGTAAATCTGCTGGAGAATCACCACATTTTGAACGACCTGGCCCACGAAATGGACCCGACCAGACTTACCACCATGGCGGTGGTTTCCATGTGTGATATGAACGAGGCCTATGTACAGATTCCGGATACGGTTTCCTACAATCACTATTTTGGTTGGTATGGTGGCGACACAACCATGAACGGCCCTTGGTTTGATGAATTCCATAAGACTCATCCGGGTAAGCCGATCGGTTGTTCTGAGTACGGCTGCGAGGCTTTAAACTGGCATACATCTGAGCCAAAACAGGGTGATTATACGGAAGAATACCAGGCGTATTATCACGAAGAACTGATTAAACAGTTGTTTACCAGAAAATATCTGTGGGCAACCCATGTCTGGAATATGTTTGACTTTGGCGCGGATGCCAGAAATGAGGGTGGCGAAAACGGCCAGAACCATAAAGGTCTTATGACCTTTGACAGAAAGTACAAAAAGGATTCCTTCTATGCTTATAAAGCATGGCTGACGGACCCGGCGAAGGATCCGTTTGTGCATATTTGCGGAAAGCGATACGTAGACCGCGTAGAGGACGTAACAAAGGTAACGGTATACTCCAATCTTCCTTCCGTAGAATTATTTGCCAACGGTGAGAGTCTGGGCGTAAAGGAAAGCCCGGAACATTTCTTCTACTTTGACGTACCGAACCGGGGAAAAAGCGTTTTAACGGCGAAGGCAGGCAACTGCTCGGATGAAAGCACCATTAACAAGGTGGCAAAGTTTAATGAGAAGTATCGTTTAAAGGAAGAAGGCGCACTTCTGAACTGGTTTGATATTACGGCTCCGGAAGGCTATTTCTCCCTGAATGATAAAATCGGTGAGATTCTTGCAAATCCGGAAGGAGAAAAGCTTTTTAGCGAGATACTTAAGCAGTTTATGGGCGGCAACGGTGAAAAGAAAAAGGCCATGGGATTTGAAATTTCTCCGGCTATGATGAAAATGTTGGGCGGCTTTACCGTACTTCGTGCCATGAACATGGCAGGAAGCGCTAATATCACTGTAACTAAGGAACAGCTACTGGCATTGAATGCGCAACTGAATAAAATTAAGAAGTAAAAATTAGAAACTTTTTGGTTGTTTTATATGCAAAGTAACAAAAAAATACTAGCTTTTTTGTGAAATATGAGTTATGATGTATACAAGCTCATATGGTGAGTGAGCACGCACTATATAATTCATTGGGAGGAATTTAATATGGCGAAAGAGAAAAAGTTAGATGCCAAAGGCTACCGGCAGTTCGGAATGAGAGACTGCCTTGCATATGCATCCGGTGACTTTGGATGTAACATGAGCTTTGCTTTGAAAAGCACATTGATTATCTTCTGGACACAGTTCATGGGAATGGACTCTATTGTGTACGGAGTTCTGTTACTGATTGTACAAATATGGGATGCAATTAATGACCCATTAATTGGTACGATTATTGATGCAGACAGGAGAAAATACAGAAGAAATAAGTTCTTGGCATACATATGGTTTGGTTCCATCGGACTTTTGGTTGCGGGAGCAATGTGTTTTCTTCCGTTTCCTAATGCACCTGCCACTGCAAAGAATATTCTGTTTGTAGCCGGATATATTTTGTGGGATGCATTTTACACTATCGCTAATGTGCCATATGGCTCCCTCTTATCCTTAATTTCCGATAAGCCGGAAGACAGAGCATCTCTTTCAGCATGGCGTTCTGTTGGCTCTATAGTTGGTAACATGGTTCCAATGGTAATTCTTCCGATGCTCATTTATAAGAAGTCAACTGTAGAAATGGAAATTATGTCAGGCCTTACAGGCGATCAGAGACCGATTTATAATTTGCAGTATGTTGAAGCAGAAATGATTCTAGGACAAAGAGTATTCGTTGCTGCGTTAATCATGGGCGTTCTTGGATTTATTGCCTTTCAGTTTATGATTCGGAATACGGAAATACGTTGTATTTTAGATGTTAAGTGTAACGAAGATGCACCGAAGTTTAATTTAATCAAGGCAATGGGGAACTTTATAAAGAACCGCCCGGCAGTCGGAGCAACACTTGCAGCAATGGGAATGTTCATTGGTATGCAGGGTGCGGCCGCAGCGGTAACGGTTATGTTCCAGTCTTACTTTAATAATGTGGCAATCTCCGGTCTGGTATCTATGTTTGCCATGATTCCTATTGTGGTATTTACCCCGCTGGCCCGTAAAATGGTTGTAAAATACGGTAAGAAAGAGCTGTCAACAGTCGGCGCACTGACCAGTATTGCAGCATGTATCGGTATGTGTGTGTTACCGATTACTCCGGACGGTACCGGTTTGTTGATTTATATTATATGTCAATTAGTTAACAGTTTAGGCACGGGCATCTATTCTACAGTATCCTGGTCTATGATGGGAGATGCGATTGACTATAATGAATGGAAATATAATGCTCGTGAAGAGGGTACGGTATATGCATTACACTCTTTCTTCCGTAAGCTTGCACAGGGACTTGGTCCTTCCTTTGCTCTGTTCATCATGGCATATTTGGGATATGAAGAAAAATACAAAGGATATCAGATTCCTGAAGTTGCACTTAAGATGAGATATTTGGTTGCAGTTCTGTACTTAGTGGCCGCAATTGCTCAGTTCGTCGGACTTGGCTTGATTTATAATCTGGATAAGAAAACTCTTGCAAAGATGAATGAGGAACTGGAAGCCAGACATGTACAATAGTCATTAACCGATTAATGGAGTTAATAAAGGAGACTTGATTATGAAGAAAATTTTTGCAATGCTTTTAATGCTGGTCATGATGACTTCAATTGTTGCTTGTGGAAAAAAGCAGGAATTAGAACCGGGAGAAGGACAGGAAGCAATTGAGATTACGGCAGAAAACTGGCACAATTATTTTGAACTCAAGGATGAAATTGCTGTTTATGAGGTAGAAGATAAGGACGGAAATAAAGTCGTAGAAGCAGCGTATATGGACAAATTTATTTATCTGAAAGAGGAATACAAAGATAAGTTTGTTGCAGCAGATATAACCTTTACGTATAAGCTGGGCAGGCAGGAGATAAAGACTCTCACCTATACCATTGCAGACGGAAGTTATACTTTAACGGATTCTGCAGTGACGTTTTCCGCCGATAAAGAGTTGGAAGAAAGAGATCTGCCTACAATTGCAGTTACTGATGTGAAAACTCAGATGTATATTAATGCTTACGCTGATTATGAGAATGAGGAGGAAGAAGAAATAGGATTTTTTGAGTCACTGGCATTACTTTTTGGCGGTGCTGAAGAAGAGGAAAAGGAAAAAGAAGTAAAGACAACATATGTATGTGATACGATGCTTCGTCCGGAATTGGAATTTACAAAAGCGGAAGGAAAGATTATTGTAAACAAATAATGATGAAAGAGCAGCTGAATGGAAAAACCGTTCAGCTGTTTTTTTAGGGGAAATGGTGTGAAAATCTCACGGAAATATGGGAAAGTCTTGTTTTTATAAAGAGAAAATGCTAGCATAAAATCAAAGAAATAACCATGCTACGAAGGAGGAGTAACATGAGCAAGTTATTAAAAGCATTTCACTTAAAAGACAATTTTTTCGGAAAATATGAAACACTGGTGGTGGAGCAGGTAATTCCATATCAGGAAAAGGCGTTGCGAGACGAAATCCCGGAGGCGGAAAAAAGTCATGCCATCGAAAATTTCCGTCAGGCGGCAAAAATGTTAGCAGAGGGTAAATGCGAGGAAGAATTCTATGGCATGGTGTTCCAGGATTCTGACGTGGCAAAATGGCTGGAAGCGGCGGCGTATTCTTTGGTCAATCATCCGGATGCAGAGTTGGAAAAGCGTGTAGATGATATTATTGCCCTGATTGGCCGTGCCCAGCACGAAGACGGCTATTTAAATACTTACTTTACGGTAAAGGAGCCGGATAAGAAGTGGACCAATCTGCAGGAAGCTCACGAATTGTACTGTGCCGGTCATTTAATTGAGGCGGCAGTGGCATATTATGAAGCTACCGGCAAGGACAGTCTGTTAACTATTATGCAGAAAAACGCAGACCACATTTACCGCCGTTTTATTGGGGAAAAAGCAGAGGGTTATCCGGGGCATCCGGAAATTGAACTGGCCCTGATGAGACTTTATGATGCTACGGGAGAAAAGAAGTATCTGGAGCTGGCGGCACATTTTATCAATGTCCGTGGCGTGGATGCGGATTATTACAGGAAGGAAGCGAAGAATAAGGGCTGGCAGGTTTGGGGCATGAACCCGGATGATTTGGAATATGCCCAGAATCAGGCTCCTGTGCGGGAGCTTACCAAGGCCACCGGCCACTCGGTGCGTGCCGTGTACCTGTACACCGGCATGGCTCATCTGGCAGCAGAAACAGGGGATGAAAGCCTGGTTCGTGCTTGCGAAATTTTATGGGATAATATCACGAAGCAGCGGATGTACGTCACCGGCGGTATCGGTTCCACAAACCTGGGGGAAGCCTTTACCAAGGACTATAACCTGCCAAACGACACGGCTTATGCGGAAACCTGTGCTTCCATCGGTTTGATGTTTTTTGCCAGAAGAATGCTGCAAATAAAGAAAGACAGCCGTTATGCGGATGAAATGGAGCGGGCGCTTTATAATACCGTACTGGCGGGAATGCAGTTGGATGGTAAACGGTTCTTTTATGTAAATCCGTTGGAAGTAATTCCGGGCATTTCCGGGGAAGCGGTGACACATCGTCATACGCTGCCGCAGCGTCCGACCTGGTTCGGCTGTGCCTGCTGCCCTCCGAATGTGGCAAGAACCTTAACTTCTATTGCGGAGTATGCCTGGAGCGAAACGAAGGATACCGTATTTTCCCATCTGTATGTGGGCGGCGAGTTAGACCTGATGGAAAGCAAAGGGGCGAAACTGCATGTGGAAACCGGATATCCGTACGAGAAAAATGTAGTATACCGCGTGGAAACAAAAGAGGAGCAGACGGCGGCATTTACGTTAGCCATTCGTCTGCCGGGCTGGTGCAAGAAATTAAATGTTAAGGTAAATGATGCTACCGTCTGCATGAAGACCGAGGAGCGAGGCGTTGAGATTACGAAAGATGTCCGGGTGGAAAACGGCTATCTTTATATCACAAAGGATTTTGCAGACGGAGATACGGTGAACTGCTATTTCAGCATGCACGGAGAGCGTATTTACGCGAATCCGGCCATTGCGGCAAATAACGGCAAGGTGGCGTTGCGCCGCGGACCGCTGATTTACTGCGTGGAAGGTGTGGATAATGAGGAGGATGTTCTGGGACTTTCTGTTGCGGAAGGAAAAATTGCAACGGAAGAATACCGTCCGGAATTGCTTTCCGGTGTGCGGGTATTGAAGGTGCCTGGGGTACGTACCAAGCGCACGGAGGAACTGTATTTTTCCGGGAAACCAAAGCAGGAGGCGGTTATCATTACTGCAATTCCTTATTATGCCTGGGGCAACCGGGGACTAAATGAGATGAGAGTGTGGTTGCCGGAGGCGTAAAATTAATTTGAAAAAATAAATAAAAATCTTCTTCTCAAGCGTCTAATGTACAAAAGGAGGTGAAGAATCTGTGAATAACGAAGAGTTTGCCTGCCGCGTGGAAAGTATTCGGGGAAAGCTGTATAAAACCGCACTGGTATATCTCGGCAATGAGGTGCTGGCGCTGGATGCAGTGGACGAAGCCGTGTATAAGGCACTATGCAGTCATAGGAAGCTTCGTCAACCGGAATATTTCGATACCTGGATGACGAGAATACTGATTAATGAATGTCATAATGAACTGCGGCGGCAGAAAAGATTCAGTCCCCTTACGGAGTTGCCGGAAACTGCAGTGGAGGAGTTTGATTCCCTACCGTTAAAGGAAGCAGTAAGGCGGTTGCCAAAGGAGCTGAGGGATGTGGTGATATTACGCTATTTTACAGGTTATACCTTGGTGGAGACGGCACAGGCGCTTGAAAT